>CALINZ010000197.1 GCA_938045085.1 uncultured Collinsella sp.
GGGAACTCCTTGCCCTCGCAGTTGCCAAAGAGCTCGCGATGCTCGGCCCACAGCCACGACAGCGTGTGGCCGGCATACGGGCCCTCCGCAATCTGGCAGTCGCCGTTGGGGTGGGCCGAGATGGCCCAGCACTCACCGATGGGGCCATCGGGAATGTCGTAGCCAAATACGGTTTCGAGCTGGCGACCGCCCCAGATCTTCTCGTGGAAGATCGGCGTCAGCTTAATCAAATCGGACATGTTCATACCCCCATTGTGTTGCGCGGGCGCTGCACAAAACAGCTCAAAGCGAGCGCCCGGATGACTACAAAAACCTATGCCAACGTTACGTTGTGCAACTCAAAGCGGTCGCCAACGTTGCGCGAGACCGAATACTCAAAGGCGACGCCGCTGTCCAAAAAGCCAATCTGGGTGAGCTCGAGCAGGGGAGAGCCAGGCTTGGTGTCCAAGCGCTCGGCTTCTTCCTCGGTTGCTGCCACGGCGCGAATGGTACGGTGGAAGCTCGAAATCTTCAGCCCACATTGCTCGCGGATGAAGTGGTAGACCGATCCGTACAGGTCCTTCTTTTTCAGCCCCGGAATCAGCTCGAGGGGCATGTAGGTGTACTCGATAACGATGGGCTTCTCATCGGCCTGACGCACACGCACGATGTGATAGGCAAAGTCATCCTCGGCAATTCCCAGCTGGGCTGCGATGTCCGCTGGTGGATTAACAATCGAGAAATCGTAGACCACCGAGGTCACCTTCTCCCCGCGGTGCTCATACGAAAAGCCCTGGGCACGGTCGTTTTTGCCCTGGAAAAACGCCTGACCGGGAAGTCCCGCCGTGTCCTTAACGTAGGTACCCGATCCGCGTCGGCTGGTAATAAGACCTTCTTCGGTGATTTGTTCAATAGCTCGTTTGACGGTGATTTTGGAAACGCTATAGAGCTCGCAGAACTCAACGACGGTGGGAAGCTTGTCGCCCGGTTTAAGAGTGCCATCCTCGATGCTTCGACGAATATCTGCAGCTATCGCCTCGTATTTGGGAATCATTGAACCTCCTTTCCGACATATATCAATACGCAAGTAAGTATAACCCTTAACAAGGCACCCATATAACCTTTATCTAAGAAGCTCGAGAAAGAAAAAAGAAAAAAACGCTTTACATTTAGAATTAGAGCGCTATAGTTTAAGCAACGAACGGAATCCTTCCGCACAACAGGATCGACCGTTTGGGGACGGTTTTGTTTTGGCGGGTTGGATATCGGTATGGCCGGTGCGCGCCCGCGCCGGATAACCTGCCAAAGCAAACCCGTCTCCAACCGGAAGTTCTAGAACACGAAAGCGAGGACTTTGATGGCACAGTATCAGCTGCCCAACGACTTCTTCTTTGGCGCTGCTATGTCCGGCCCGCAGACTGAGGGTCAGTGGAACCAGGGCGGCAAGCTCGAGAACCTGTGGGACACCTGGTCCATCCAGGATCTGGGTTCGTTCTACAACCGCGTTGGCTCTTACGCCGGCAATGACTTTATGGCCAAGTACCAGGAAGACCTTCGCATTTTGAAGGACTTGGGCCTGGATACCTATCGCACTTCCATCCAGTGGAGCCGTCTGCTCGATGCCGACGGCAACCTCAACGAGGAAGGCGCCGCGTGGTATCACGAGTTGTTCCGCGCCTCTCGCGAAGCCGGCCTGGAGCCGTTTGTCAACTTGTACCACTTTGACATGCCCACCTACCTCTTTAACCGTGGCGGCTGGGAGAGCCGTGAGGTTGTCGAGGCTTACGCACATTACGCCGACGTCGCCTTCCACGAGTTTGGCCAGGAGATTAAGTACTGGTTCACCTTTAACGAGCCCATCGTCGAGCCCGAGCAGCGCTATCAGGAGGGCGTGTGGTTCCCGCAGCTCCACGACTTCAACCGCGCCCGCACCGTGCAGTATCACATCTCGCTGGCGCACGCGCTGGCCGTGGCCAACTATCGTCGCGCCTATGACGAGGGCGCTATTCGCGCCGATGCCAAGATCGGCATGATCAATTGCTTTACCCCGGTCTACACCAAGGAGAACCCCAGCGAGGCGGACCTCGAGGCCGTGCGCATGACCAGCGGCATCAACAACCGCTGGTGGCTCGACCTCATCACCAAGGGCGAGCTTCCTGCCGACGTGCTCGACAGCCTGGCCGAGGGCGGCGTTAAGCTCCCGTTCCGCGCCGGCGACCAAGAGATCCTCAAGCAGGGTGTTGTCGACTGGCTCGGCTGCAACTACTACCACCCCACGCGTGTTCAGGCGCCGGCGAGCAAGGTCGACCAGTACGGCCTGCCGCACTTTGCCGACGAGTACGTATGGCCCGACGCCGTTATGAACGAGAGCCGCGGCTGGGAGATCTACCCGCAGGGCCTCTACGACTTTGGCATGGACTGCGCTAAGAACTACCCCGATCTTGAGTGGTTCGTTTCCGAGAACGGCATCGGCATCATGGACGAATACAAGAACCGTGACGCCGAAGGAACCATCCAGGATGACTACCGCGTCGACTTTGTACGTCAGCACCTGGAGTGGGTGGCCAAGGCCATCGACGAGGGCGCCAAGTGCCGGGGCTATCACTACTGGGCCGTCATCGATAACTGGTCTTGGGCCAATGCCTTTAAGAATCGTTACGGCTTTGTCGAGGTCGATCTCATAGACGGCTACAAGCGCCGCCTTAAGAAGTCGGCGGCCTGGCTCAAACAGGTCGCCACGACCCACGTGGTTGATTAGCGACCGGGCGAACGCCCAGACCGCGCGCCGCCGCGCGCAACACATGGCACATCTGGTGGCAGAGGGCGACAGACCACCGTGCGCATAGGAAAAGGCCGGATTTGAAAGTTAGGAGCAATCATGGCCAGTGACAACGGAAAGAGCTTCCTCGACAAGTTTGCCGAGGTCTCTGCG
The DNA here is from genome assembly GCA_938045085.1 of uncultured Collinsella sp. Taxonomy (GTDB): domain Bacteria; phylum Actinomycetota; class Coriobacteriia; order Coriobacteriales; family Coriobacteriaceae; genus Collinsella. The sequence continues at coordinate 2,912 of CALINZ010000197.1, forward strand.
AAGGTGGGAAACCAGGTTCACCTGCGTTCCCTGCGTGACGCCTTCGCGACCATCACGCCGCTCTATATCCTTGCGGGTATCGCGGTTCTTATTAACAACGTCGTGTTCCCTCTGTTCCCGCTCGATGCGGCGGGCCTTGCCAACCTTCAGACGTGGGGCTCGGCAATTACGCTGGGCACCCTCAACGTCTCTGCCATTATCTTGGCCGGATTGATTGGCTACAGCCTCGCCAAGAACAAGCGTTTCGATAACCCGCTCGCTTGCGTGGTCGTCGCCATCTCTGCCTTCGTCATCATGATGCCGCAGCAGATCACCGCCTCGCTTGCCGCCACGAGCCCACTGCTCACCGACAAGATCACCTCCGCCGAGGTCACGGGCGCCCTTTCGACTGCCAACACCGGCACCAACGGTCTGTTCTCGGCTATTATCATCGCCCTGCTTTCCGTCTCGCTCTTCATCAAGATTTCTGGCGTCGAGAAGCTCAAGGTTAAGCTGGGCGAGGGCGTGCCTCCCGCGGTCTCCAACTCCTTCAACGTCATGATTCCGATGCTGCTTAACCTCGCGGTCTTCGCTCTTGCCGCAGCCCTGCTCGCCGTGTGCGCCGGCACCGATCTGTGCACCATCATCTCCACGTGCATCTCCAACCCGCTCAAGAGCATCATGAACGCCGGTCCGTGGGCTGTTATCCTCATCTACACCCTTGCTAACCTGCTGTTCTGCGTCGGTATTCACCAGTCCACCATCTCTGGCGCTACCGTCGAGCCGATCCTGACCATGCTCATCGTCGACAACATGGCTACCTTTGCCGCCGGTGGCACCATCCAGCCCGATCACTACATGAACATGCAGATCGTTAACAGCTTCGCCCTCATCGGCGGCTCGGGCTGCACCCTCATGCTCCTGCTCGACACGCTCCTGTTCTCCAAGAACAAGGCTTCCGAGACCGTTTCCAAGATGGCTATCCTGCCTGGTCTGTTCAACATCAACGAGCCGGTTATCTACGGTTACCCCATCGTGTACAACCTGCCGCTCATGATCCCGTTCGTTCTTCTTCCCGATCTGTTCATCGGCATCACCTATGGCCTTACCTGCGCAGGCATCATCAGCCCCTGCATCGCCCAGGTGCCCTGGACCATGCCTCCCGTCATCAATGCCCTGCTCGCTACGGGCTTTGACTGGCGCGCCGGCGTGTGGCAGGCTATCGAGATTGTCATTGGCATGGCCGTCTACCTGCCCTTTATGAAGATTTCCGAGAAGGCAATCGCCAAGCAGGAGGCTTTCGCCGAGTAGAACGCCTAACGTTCGTCCCTTTCACCTTTGCGGGCGCCGGTACGCGGTGCCGGTGCCCGCAGCTCTCTCCCTTGTGTAAAGATGCAGGGGGGTGGGCACAATAGCCGCAAGGAATACAACCAGTTGTCGTCTGCGCGCCGCGCAGTTATAAGGAGGAAACCATGAAGAAGATCATGCTCTGCTGCAATGCCGGTATGTCCACGAGCCTGCTGGTCCAGAAGATGCAGGCCGAGGTTGCAAACCGTGGTCTGGATATTGAGGTCGAGGCTCGTCCCATGAATGAGGCCCACGATCACCTGGACGAGTGCGACATGTTGCTGCTTGGTCCGCAGATCGGCTACACCAAGGACGATTTTGAGAAGGAGGCCGCCGGCCGCTTCCCGGTCGAGGTTATCAACATGGTCGACTACGGCCGCATGAACGCTGCCGGCATCATCGACCACTGCGTCAGCGTGATGGGCTAGGTGCTCTGCATGGAGGATATGAACGAACTGCAGATGACCTGCTTTGAGATCATCAGCTACGTCGGTACCGCCAAGAGCATGTACATCAATGCCGTGCAAAAGGCCAAGGAGGGCGATTTTGACGCCGCCGAGGAGCTTATCAAGCAGGGCGACGAGGCCTATAACGGTGGCCACGATGTTCACATGGGGCTTCTGAAGAAGGAGGCCAACGGCGAGCGTAACGGCGAGGCCCCGTTGATTTTGCTGCATGCCGAGGACCAGATGGCCGGCACCGAGACCATGCGCGTCATGGCGACGGAGCTCATCGAGGTTCACAAGCAGCTGCAGGCACTTCAGGCCTAGTCGGCGTTATCGCCGCGACGGACCGTGCGGTCCAACAGACAACATAGTCCCTTTGACGGGCGCCGGGAGCCTCCGCCTCCCGGCGCCTTTATTTTTGGGGATGGTCTTGCGCGGCCTGTTGGGCAGCCAATTGCGTTACCCCAGATAAAACCTGCCAAAACAAACCTGTCCCTTTTTGGTAGGTTTTTGCCTTGAGAGCGGTACCATACAGGCAATGTTTAAACGAGAAAGGTGGGCTCCCATGGAACCTAAGCAGTACTACATCGGCATCGACGTCGGCGGCACTTCGGTTAAGGAGGGCCTGTTCGACGAGGACGGCAACCTGCTTGCCAAGGCCAGCGTGCCCACGCCTCCTATCGTTGACGCTGCGGGCTTTGCCGCGGTGACCGAGGCTATCGACCAGGTGGTCGCCAAGGCACAGATTCCGCGTGCCTTTGTGGCGGGCATTGGCCTGGCCGTTCCGTGTCCCATCCCGGCGTCGGGCGATGCCAAGGTCAAGGCCAACATTGCCATTAACCTGCCCGAGCTGAGGGTCGCCATTCAGAAGCACTGCCCCGATGCGGTCGTTAAGTATGAGAACGATGCCAACGCCGCTGCCATGGGCGAGGCCTGGCTCGGTTCTGCCAAGGGCGTGCAGAACGTGGTGATGGTCACCATCGGTACCGGCGTGGGCGGCGGCGTTATCGTTAACGGCGACGTGGTATCGGGCGTTGTGGGCGCCGGCGGCGAGATTGGCCACATGTGCCTGAACCCGGCCGAGGAGCGCACCTGCGGCTGTGGCGGCCATGGCCATCTGGAGCAGTATTCCAGCGCCACCGGCGTGGTGAGCAACTACCTTGCCGAGTGCAAGAAGGCGGGCGTCGAGCCCATTGAGCTCACCGGCCCCTCCGATTCCAAGGACGTGTTCCAGGCCTGCCGCGAGGGCGACAAGCTCGCGCTGGCCGCAGCCGACACCATGGCCGACTACCTTGGCCGCGCCCTGGCGCTTATCGCCAACGTGGTCGACCCCGAGATGTTCCTGATCGGTGGCGGCGCGTCCGCTTCGGCCGATGTTTATCTCGACAAGGTTCGCGAGCACTTTAAGCAGTACGCGCTCTCTGCCTCGCGCGAGACGCCCATTAAGGTCGCTTCGCTCGGAAACGACGCCGGCATCATCGGTGCCGCCTACGTAGCCCTGCGCGCCGCCGGTAAATAGCTGGTGCAAGGGGGTCAGGTTACTTTGCACCAACACGGTGCAAAAGGGACAGTCTTGGCCCCCATGCCTGCCCCAAAATATGCCGTGACCCTTCCGTCTGCGAAGGCTCGGCATCGGCGTGCTACCATAGCTACGTCCAAGTACACATATCAAGTGGAGGATATCCATGGCAAACGTTCTTGTCTTTGGTCACCAGAACCCCGATAACGACGCCATCATGAGCGCCGTCGTCCTGTCCCAGCTGCTCAACCAGGTTGAGTATGCCGGCAACACCTACGAGGCTTGCGCTCTGGGTCAGCTTCCGGCCGAGTCCGCCAAGCTGCTCGCCGACGCCGGCATTGCCGAGCCCCGCGTGATCGAGTCCGTCGAGGCCGGCCAGCTCGTCGTTCTCACCGACCACAACGAGTCCGCCCAGTCCGTCGCCGGCCTTAAGGACGCCACGGTCTTTGGCGTTGTCGATCATCACCGCATCGGCGACTTCGAGACCGCCGGCCCGCTGCACTACATCTGCCTGCCCTGGGGTTCCAGCTGCACCATCGTCACCAAGCTCGCCGGCGTGCTCGGCGTTGAGCTTTCCGACGTCCAGGCCAAGCTGCTGCTCTCGGCCATGATGACCGACACGCTCATGCTCAAGAGCCCCACCACCACCGATGTCGACCGCGCCGTCGCCGCCAAGCTCGGCGAGCAGGTGGGCGTCGACCCGGTTAAGTTTGGCATGGAGGTCTTCCTCACCCGTCCGTCCGGCTCCTTCACCGCAGCCGAGATGGTCGGCAACGACATCAAAATGTTCGAGCCCGCCGGCAAGAAGCTACTCATCGGCCAGTACGAGACTGTCGACAAGACCCGCGCACTCGGCATGATCGACGAGATTCGCGAGGCCATGCGCGCCTGCGCCGCCGAGAAGGGCGCTGACGGCATTGTCCTGTGCATCACCGACATCATGGAGGAGGGCTCGCAGGTCCTGCTCGAGGGCGAGACCGAGGCTGCTCAGAAGGGCCTGGGCATTGCCGACGAGCACGACGGCGTCTGGATGCCGGGCGTCCTCTCCCGTAAGAAGCAGGTCGCTGCCCCCATCATGGCCGCCTGCTAGGTTTAGTTGACCAAACGCCACGACCGGATCGCGGACACCCCGCGCTCCGGTCGTTTTTTTGTGCACGGCGCCGCGTCGTCTCTTGGGCAGGCGTGCCCGTGCCGTTGAGCAAATAATGTTCAACCTGTGGTTCCGCTTTTCGGCCACGCCTGCGTGCTTGTCGTGCAGGGTAGGCTAGATGCAAGCGTAATACGTTAGAGCGCGGCGCCGCCACTTGGGCGGGCCGTGCTTTTTTAAGACGGGAGCTTTCCCGTGAAAGGAGCCGCCCATGGCAGCAACTGAGCAGCTGTTCAACGTTCGTGAGCGCAAGCGTTTTGAACGTCACGACATCTGGGAGCGCATCGCCGAGAACGGCACGATTTCCGCCGCCGTCATGGTCTTCGCCGCCATCGCCGCCGTCATTTGCGCCAATACCGATGCCTACGAGGCTATCCATCACTTTTTGGAGACCCCGCTGTATGTGGGTCTGGGCAACCTTACGGCCGGTCTTACCGTTGAGCTTTTCGTCAACGACTTCCTCATGGCGATTTTCTTTTTGTTGGTGGGCATTGAGCTTAAGTACGAGATGACGGTCGGCGAGCTCAAGAATCCGCGTCAGGCCATGCTTCCCATGCTGGCGGCCGTGGGCGGCGTCGTCGTTCCTGCCTGCATCTACCTGATCTTTAACCATGCCGGCGCCCGCAACGGTTGGGCCATCCCCATGGCAACCGATATTGCCTTTGCGCTGGGCGTGCTGTCGCTTTTGGGCAACCGCGTGCCCAACGGCGTGCGCGTGTTCTTCTCGACGCTCGCCATCGCCGATGACCTCATCTCCATCGCCGCCATCGCCATCTTCTACGGTCAGAGCCCCAATCCGTTTTGGTTGGGCGCCGCCGCGCTGGTGACCTGCGCGCTCGTGTGGCTCAACAAGACGCAGCATTACCGCCTCGCCCCGTATTCGGTACTGGGCCTGCTGTTGTGGTTCTGCATGTTCAAGAGCGGTGTACATGCCACGCTCGCCGGCGTCATCCTGGCCTTTACCATTCCGGCCAAGTGCGGCGTCAAGCTCGATAGCCTCACCGATTGGTTGGGCGAGTGCCTGCCGCTGCTTGATGACCGCTACGACGACGAGGCACACATCCTGGGCCAGCATGACTTTACCGTCTCGACCACCAGGGTCGAGCGCGTCATGCACCGCGTGACCCCGCCGCTCATCCGCATGGAGCGTCTGATCTCCACGCCGGTCAACTTTGTGATTCTGCCGATCTTTGCGTTCGTGAACGCACAGGTTCGCCTAGTGGGTGTGGATATGAGCACGCTGCTCACCGACCCGGTGACGCTCGGCGTGTACTTTGGCATGCTGCTGGGCAAGCCGATCGGCATCTTTGGCATGACGTTTGCCCTGGTTAAGTTTAGGGTCTGCGAGCTGCCGCATAACGTTAACTGGCACATGATTGCCGGTGTGGGCATTCTGGGCGGCATCGGCTTCACCATGTCGATCCTCATCAGCGGCCTTGCCTTCCCGACGGCCCAGTTTGAGGTTCTGGCTGCCAAGGCCGCCATCCTTGCCGGTTCGGTCACCGCTGCCGTGCTCGGTATGATCTACATGAGCGTGGTCTGCAAACACCCCGCGCCCAAGGACGAGTAAGAGCACATACAAGTTTGAAAACGCCGCCTGTGAACACCATCACAAGCGGCGTTTTAGTCATTGGGGACGTTCTTAAACGACTAGGTTTATTCCACCGTTCCGTAGACGGCGCCCCAGCCGTGGGCGGCAAGGGCGGAGTTGAGCTGGTCGCAAAGCGATTGGCGGTCGTAGTAGCCGGGCGGCAATAGGTTCACGATTTCCATGAGATCGGGCGCCAGGTCCAAGATCTCGGCCTGTACGATGAGATCCAGGCGGTCGATGGCGCGGCGGTCGTAAAACAGCCCGTCGACCAGGCGCTGCAGGTCGCCGAATTCCTCGGCCTGGAACGATCCGTATTCCATAGTGCCTCCTTGGGCGCCCCACGCCGGCATGCACGGCGATTCGTAAATCATTGCGATGAACTTAATCTATCACGGCTTCATGCCGTTGCGGCGGTGGCGGTCTATACTTAGACGAACTGCAACGTCCCGCTTCGCGAAAGGTCGCACCCATGCAGACGATCTACCAGAAGATGGAAACCACCGAACTCGATGCCGCCATCGAGGCGCTCAAAGCCGAGGTCGCCGAGGTCAAGGCCAAGGGCCTGGCGCTCGACATGGCCCGCGGCAAGCCGTCGCCCTCCCAGGTGGACATCTCTCGACCCATGCTCGATATCCTCAATGCCGATGCCGATCTGCACGACGGCAACGTCGACTGCTCAAACTACGGTTGCTTTGAGGGCATTCCCTCGGCGCGCAAGCTGGCGGGGGAGTTCCTGGGTTGCCCTGCCGAGCAGACGCTCGTACTGGGTTCGTCGAGCCTTCTGATCGAGCACGATATCGCCGGCATGTTTTGGCGCTGCGGTTCGTGCGGCAGCGAGCCCTGGGAGGCTTACGAGGCCGCGCACGACGGCAAGAAAGTCAAGTTCCTGTGCCCTGTTCCCGGCTACGACCGTCACTTTGGCATCACCGCCGACCTGGGTATCGAGAATGTCCCCGTCGCGATGACCGACAACGGCCCCGACATGGACGAGGTCGAGCGTCTGGTTGCCGCCGACGACTCCATCAAGGGCATCTGGTGCGTGCCCAAGTATTCCAACCCCACGGGCATCACCTTTAGCGAGGACACCGTGCGTCGCCTGGTCGAGATGCCCACGGCCGCGCCCGATTTCCGCATCTTTTGGGACAACGCCTACTGCGTGCACGACCTGTACGACGAGACCGACGAGCTCGCCAATATCTTCGACCTCGCTCGCGCGGCGGGCACCGAGGACCGCGTGGTGGCTTTTGCCTCGACGTCCAAGATTACCTTCCCGGGCGCCGGCATCGGCTTCATCGGTGCGAGCCCCGCGGTCATCGCCGAGTTCTCCAAGCGCCTGAAGGCCGGCCTCATCAGCGCCGACAAGCTCAACCAGCTGCGCCACGTGCGCTTCCTTCCCACCATCGAGGCGGTCAAGGAGCACATGAAAAAGCATGCCGAGTTCCTGCGTCCGCGCTTTGAGGCCGTTGAGCGCAAGCTCACCGAGGGCCTGGGCGATACGGGCTGTGCCACCTGGACGCACCCCCGCGGCGGCTACTTTGTAAGCTTCGATGGTCCCGAGGGCTCGGCCCAGAAGGTCGCCGCGCTTTGCGCCGACCTGGGCGTCAAGCTCACGCCGGCCGGTGCCACCTGGCCCTATGGCAAGGATCCGCGCGATACCAACATCCGTATTGCGCCGAGCTATCCCACGGTCGAGGACCTGGAGGCCGCGCTCGACGTGCTGGTGCTGGCCGTTAAGCTTGTCGCTGCCGAGCTTGCTCGTGCCGAGCGCGCCTAACGCCTAGGGCCCCGCAAGTCCGCGCCCAGTACTATCCGCACTTTCGATACGTAAAGGAGCGTATACATGGATTTGGGTATTTCCACCAACCCCACGCCGGAGATCTACACCATTAAGGTAACCGGCGAGATCGATATCTCTAACGCCGATAGCCTGCGCAATGCTATCGACCTGGCGCTCGAGCAGCCCACTGAGGCCGTTGAGCTCGATTTTGCCCAGGTGAGCTACATCGATTCGACGGGCATTGGCGTGCTCGTGGGCGCCGCGCACCACGCGGTCGACCACGGTAAGCGCTTTAGCTGCACTAATGTGCAGCCCCAGGTGATGCGCGTGGTTCAGCTGCTGGGCGTCGACCAGGAGATTTCGATCACGGCGGCATAATCTTTGCCCCCAAAAGGGCGTGCCGTTTGGCATATGTTTGTGATGCGCTCGGACGTTTTGGCGTCCGGGCGCTATACTTGACCGAATGAATAGACGAGTTCCGGCCGAATGGCGCGGTGCGGGCTCGACTCACATCGAGCCTTGGAGGTATGTGTGTTTGGTATTGGAGAGGGTGAGCTGGCAATCATCGTGGTCTTCGGCTTTTTGCTGTTTGGCCCGGATAAGCTCCCGCAGATGGGCCGCACGATCGGCCGTGCCATCCGTCAGTTCCGCGAGACGCAGGAAAAGATGACGGCCGTTGTTCAGTCCGAGATCATCGATCCGGTAAGCGAGGCTGCTTCGGCTCCGGTCAAGCCCAAGAAGGCTGCCGTCGATGACGATTCCGATGCGGACGATGATGCCGTCGAGACGGTCGCGCCCGCAAAGAAGGAGACCTTTGCCGAGCGCCGTGCCCGCCTTGCCGCCGAGAAGGCTGCGAGCGAGGGTGCCACCGAGGACGAAGGTATTGCCGAGGAGGCCAAGGGTGCAGAGCCTGCCGCCGCTGCTGCTGCCGCAGCCGAGCCCGAGCCTGCTGCAGAGCCGGAGCCCGAGCCCGAGCCGGCAGAGCCCACGACGGCTGACCTCTACGCCCGTCGTCCCCGTAAGCGCAAGGCTGTCGTCGACCAGCTCGCTCGCGAGCTCGAGGCCGAGGACGACGCCGCTGCCGCCGACGCCCCGAAGGGAGGCGATGAGTAATGCCTATCGGACCTGCGCGTATGCCGCTCTTCGATCACCTGGGAGAGCTCCGTCGCCGCCTGACCATCGTGGTCGTGTCGGTGTTCGCCGCCGCTATCGTGCTGTATTTCGCCACGCCTGTGGTGCTCGACATCCTGGAAGATCCCATCCGCTCCTTTGTGCCGGACGGTAAGTTCTACATCACTACCACGCTCGGCGGCTTTGGCTTGCGCTTCTCGCTGGCCATCAAGATGGCCGTGGTCATGTGCACGCCCATGATCATCTGGCAGATTCTGGCGTTTTTCCTGCCGGCGCTTCGCCCCAACGAGCGCAAGTGGGTCGTGCCCACGGTGCTCGCCTCGACGGTGCTGTTCTTCCTGGGTGCCATCTTCTGCTACTTCATCATCATTCCTGCGGGCTTTGAGTGGCTCATCGGCGAGACCTCGGCCGTCGCTACGGCACTGCCCGATCTGGAGAACTACGTCAACATGGAGCTGCTCTTTATGATCGGCTTTGGCGTGGCGTTTGAGCTGCCGCTCATCATCTTCTATCTGTCCGTCTTCCACATCGTGTCCTACGCTGCTTTCCGCGGTGCCTGGCGTTATGTATACGTTGGCCTGCTCGTGGGTTCGGCTGTGATCACGCCCGACGGCTCGCCCGTTACGCTGGGTCTCATGTATGGCGCCCTGCTCTCGCTCTACGAGATTTCGCTCGCCATCGCCCGTGTGGTCATTACCGCGCGCGAGGGCAAGGAGGGCCTGTTTGTGAGTCGTCTGGACCTGTTCTCGGACGATGAGGACGACGAGGAGTAAATCGGTATGCACGAGGTTGGCATTGTCAACGGCATACTCGATACAGTGATTCGCGCGGCGCGTGGGGCGGGGGCCTCGCGCGCCGTTTTGGTAACGCTGCGTATCGGGGATATGACCGAGGTCGTGCGCGAGGCGCTCGACTTTGCCTGGGAGACGTTTCGCGACGAGGACCCGCTCACGCGCGGCTGCGAGCTTGCCGTGGAGGAGGTCCATCCACAAAGCGAGTGCCTGGACTGCGGCGAGGTCTTTGATCACGACCGTTTCCATTGTCGCTGTCCCCAGTGTGGCGGCGCCAACGTGCGCCTGCTGCACGGCCGCGAGCTCGACATCGCCAGTATCGAAATCGAAACCCCCGACGATTAACCCGCCAGCCACTGGGGATGGGGTATAAATGGTAGAAGTAAGGAGCGCTAAGTATGGCTGAGAAAACGATTGATATCGCGTCGCCGATTCTGTCGCGCAATGAGCGCCTGGCAGATCAGCTGCGACAGCGATTTGATGAGACAGGCACCTATGTGATCAATGTGTTGTCGAGCCCTGGCTCGGGCAAGACCACTACGATTCTGGGCACCAACGAGCACCTGCGCGACAAGGCCGGCTTGCGCTGCGCCGTCATCGAGGGCGACATCGCCTCGGATGTCGATGCCATTACCATGAAGGAAGCCGGCATGCCCGCCATCCAGATCAACACGGGCGGCCTGTGCCACCTTGAGGGCAATATGATCATGGAGGCCGTTGACGCGTTCGACCGGGCCGTTGGGCTCGATAACATCGATGTCATCTTTATCGAAAACGTGGGTAACCTGGTCTGCCCAGTCGACTTTGACCTGGGTGAGAACCTGTCCATCATGATCCTCTCGGTGCCCGAGGGCGACGACAAGCCCATCAAGTACCCGGGCATCTTCCAGCACGCTGGCGCGCAGCTGCTCAACAAGGTCGACGTGGCTCCGGCTTTCGATTTTGACATGGATAGGTATACTAAGACACTCGATGACCTCAATCCGCAGGCGCCGCGGTTTGCCGTGAGCGCGCGCAAGGGCGAGGGCATGGATGCCTGGTGCGATTGGCTCATCGGGCAGATTGAGCAAGCAAGGGCGTAAGTCGGCCGCCATACGGGCGGGCGTAGCCGCAGAGATACGAGATAGGAGCCTCTTTTGAAGCTCATCATCGCCGAGAAAAACGACGCCGCGCGTCAGATTGCCGAGCGTCTGTCCACGGGCAAGCCCAAAAAGGACAAGGTGTACAACACCGCCATCTACCGTTTTGAGTGGAAGGGCGAGGAGTGCGTGACCATCGGCCTTGCCGGTCACATCCTAGCGCCCGATTTTTGCGACAGCGTGCTGTTCGATAAAAAGCTGGGCTGGTATTCGGTCACCGAGGACGGCGAGATGCTGCCGGCCGACATACCCGATGGCCTGGCGCGTCCGCCCTACGACACCAAGCGCAAGCCGTTTCTTGCCGATGGCATCTCAATCAAGGGCTGGAAACTCGAGAGCCTGCCTTACCTCACCTGGGCGCCCGTCATTAAGCTACCGGCCGAGAAGGAACTCATTCGTTCGCTCAAGAACCTCGCCAAGAAGTCCGACAGTGTCATCATCGCCACGGACTTCGATCGCGAGGGCGAGCTGATCGGTTCGGACGCCCTCAACAAGGTGCGCGAGGTTGCGCCCGACCTGCCGGTCGCCCGCGCCCAGTATTCTTCGTTTACCAAGGCCGAGATCACGCAGGCCTTCGATAATCTCGTCTCGCTCGACCAGAATCTGGCCGACGCCGGCGAGAGCCGCCAGCACATCGACCTCATTTGGGGTGCGGTGCTCACGCGCTACCTGACGCTCGCCAAGTTTGGCGGCTTTGGTAACGTGCGCTCTGCTGGCCGTGTGCAGACGCCGACGCTTGCCCTGGTGGTCGAGCGCGAGCGCGAGCGCATGGCGTTTGTGCCCGAGGACTATTGGCAGATCCGCGGCATGGGCGCCGCACAGGGTGCTGCCGAGGACGACCGCTTTAAGATTGCGCACAAGACGGCGCGCTTTACCGACAAGGATGCTGCTGAGGCGGCGTACGGCCACGTTGACGGCGTTGCGACGGCAACCGTCGCCGCGGTGACCAAGCGTTCGCGCAAGCAGCAGCCGCCCACGCCGTTTGCGACCACCTCGCTGCAGGCTGCCGCCGCAGCCGAGGGCATCTCACCTGCGCGTACCATGCGCATCGCCGAGTCCCTCTACATGGCCAGTCTCATCAGCTACCCGCGTGTCGACAATACCGTGTACCCTGCGACGCTCGATCTGGGCGCCGTGGTGAGCGACCTTGCAAAGATCAACCCGGCGCTGGCGCCCGTGTGCAAAAAGGTGCTCGCCGGCCCCATGAAGCCCACGCGCGGCAAAGTCGAAACCACCGACCACCCGCCTATCTATCCCACGGGCGAGGGCGATCCGTCCGCGCTCGACGGTGGCCAGCGCAAGCTCTACGACCTCATCGCCCGTCGCTTCCTGGCAACGCTCATGGGTCCCGCGACCATCGAGAACACCAAGCTCGAGCTCGACGTCAATGGTGAGCCGTTCGTGGCTTCGGGCGATGTGCTCGTGACCCCGGGTTTCCGCGAGGCGTATCCGTATGGACTCAAGCGCGACGAGCAGATGCCGCCGCTGGAGCAGGGCGATGCGGTCGACGTGTTCGACATTAAGCTCGAGGCCAAGCAGACCGAGCCGCCCGCACGCTACAGCCAGGGCAAGCTCGTGCAGGAGATGGAAAAGCGCGGCCTGGGCACCAAGTCCACGCGCGCGAGCATCATCGAGCGCCTGTACGCCGTGCGCTATCTCAAAAACGATCCCGTGGAGCCGAGCCAGCTGGGCATCGCCATCATCGATGCACTGTCGCAGTTTGCCCCGCGCATCACGAGCCCCGATATGACCAGCGAGCTCGACGGCGACATGACCCGCGTGGAGCGCGGCGAGGACACCGAAGAGCATGTCGTGACGCACTCGCGCGCGCTGCTGGCCGGTGTGCTCGACGAGCTGCTCAAGCATACGCAGGAACTGGGCGATGCTATCAGCGACGCCGTCACGGCCGATGCGCGCGTGGGCGCCTGCCCCAAGTGCGGCAAGGACTTGGTTATGAAGACGAGCGCCAAGACCCGCGGCAGCTTTATCGGCTGCATGGGCTGGCCCGACTGCGATGTGACCTATCCGGTGCCGAGCGGCGTCAAGGTGAGCCCGCTCGAGGGCGAGGCTGCTGTGTGCCCCGAATGCGGTGCGCCGCGCATTAAGTGCCAGCCGTTCCGCCAAAAGGCTTTCGAGATTTGCGTGAACCCCACATGCCCCACCAACTACGAGCCCGACCTTAAGGTGGGCGAGTGCAAGGTGTGCGCCGAGGCAGGACGCCATGGCGACCTGATCGCACACAAGAGCGAGAAGAGCGGCAAGCGCTTTATCCGCTGCACCAACTATGACGACTGCGGCGTGAGCTATCCGCTGCCGGCGCGTGGCAAGCTCGAGGCGACGGGCGAGACCTGCCCCGAGTGCGGCGCCCCCATCGTGGTGGTCAACACCGCGCGCGGCCCGTGGCGCATCTGCGTGAACATGGACTGCCCGACCAAGGAGAAGAAGCCCGCCCGCGGCCGCAAGACCACGACCAAGGCGAGCGCGGCGAAGAAGACCTCGACTGCGAAGAAGACGACGGCTAAGAAAGCCACTGCCGCCAAGAAGACGACCGCGAAGAAGTCGACTGCCAAGAAAGCAGCCGCCGACAAGTAACGGCGCAGTCGAAACATTGCCCAAAAAACGAGCGAGGGTCCCATGATCCTCGCTCGTTTTTTGACCGGCAGTTAGGGACATTCCTTTTTCTGCCGGCAGTTTAGGAACGTCCCTAACTGCCGGCTTGGAAACGACAAGGCGTTAGTTCACTTCGACGGGTTTGGCGCCGGGATAGCGCTCCTCAAAGTCTAGGCGGTACTTATTGTCATTGGTGCCCGCCACGTTGTCGCGCGACAGCGGCGCCACGATCTCGTTCTTATGGTCCGCGGGCTTTGCGTACTTTAAGCTGATCTCCCAGGCATCGCAGATCGCATCGATGCGGTGATCCAGGTCGTCGTACAGAGCAATGATGTCCTTCCACGAGCTGTAGTTCTTAGAGCTTGTGGGGACGTCCAGGTCCTCGACGATATCGTAGTACTGCTCGATGGTGTCTTCCGTGCGCTCGGCGACGTCGGCGAGATTTTGACGGGCGGTACGGTCCTCTTCCAGATAACCGCCATTGAACGCCTCTGCGCAGGCACGGACCTGGTTATCGAGATCTTCGAGCAGGTCGTAGTATTCGCTCAGGCGACGGTAGAGGTTTTGCTCGGAGAGGGTCGCCTGGCTGCCATCCTCGTCATCATCGTCGTCATCGTCAAAAAGGCTATTGGGGTCGTCGAGAGGCTTGAGGTCATCATCGTCAACATCATGGTGCAGCTTAGTAATCTCGGCAGTCGTTTGCGTGGCGGCGTTGTCGAAAGGCTTGATCACAAAAAAGATGACCAAGGCGATGATAATTGCCACGAGCACAACGATAACGGCGATAAGCGCCTTGGTGCTGCTCTTTTTGGCGGCGGGGGCCTGCGGTGAATCAGGCGCGTACGTAGATGCCGGTTGCTGTTGGGGCGGGGTGTCCGCGACGGGTATGCGCTGCGTCGTTTCGACCGCTGCGGGGCTGGCGGCGGGGTCGGGGCGATAGGCGAGGGGGTCGTCCGGCTTAGCTTGCGGCGTATCGAGGAAGCCGGTCTGCTCAAACGCGGGTTGGCCATTGCTTGCGGTTGTCTGCTCAACGGGTGCACCGCATGAGGTGCAGAACTTGGCATCATCTGCAAGAAGTTTGCCGCACGAGGCGCAATACCGAGACATTGCCACTCCTTTCGCCACATTTCAATGCAATACGACGATTATACCCAGCGTCCAAAATTCCCCATCATAAGTTGCGGTGAAATAGGGACTGTTTGGCGGTCTCAGAGCTTCAATCAGTCCCTATTTCACCGCAACTTTGGAAAGGCACCTTTAGCCATTGGGGACGCACCGAGCACTGGGGTATCATGGCTTGGTTGATATATATCTGCATTTACGCGCCTTGTAGGAAGGGGCTGCGCCCATGGCTTTTGAGCCCGCTCAACATAGCTTTATCACGCTCGAGGGCGTCGATGGCGCCGGCAAGTCCACGCAGGCGCGCCTGCTTGCCCGCGCTCTTGAACTCGCTGGCTACCAGGTTGTGAGCCTGCGCGAGCCGGGCGGTACCGCCATCAGCGAAAAGATCCGTGCTCTGCTGCTCGACCCCGCCAATACAGCGATGGGCGACACCTGCGAGTTGTTGCTCTACGAGGCGGCGCGCGCTCAGTTGGTGCACGAGGTCATAGCTCCCGCCCTCGCGGCCGGCAAGGTGGTCCTGTGCGACCGCTTCTACGATTCCACGACCTGCTACCAGGCATTTGCCGACGGCCTCGATCGCCAGATAGTGTGCGATGCCAATAACCTGGCCGTCGCGGGAACACACCCGGCGCTCACGCTCGTCTACCACATCACGCCCGAGCAGGCGGCGCTACGCATGGCAGCCCGTGGCGCGGCAGATCGCATGGAGGCAAAAGGCATGACATTCCAGGAGCGTGTTTACCAGGGATTTTGCGCCATTGCTGCCGAGGAGCCAAACCGCGTAAAGCTCATCGACGCCACTGCGACCGTCGAGGAAGTCTTCGAGAAGACGGTCGAGCAGATTCGCGCGTACGGTCTCGTCATTTCGCAAGATGCTGTCGCCGCCGCGCTTGCCAAGGAGGCCGAGTAACATGGCCCCCGCTCAGGCAAGCCTGCTGGCCAAGCTCGACACCCAAGAGCGCGTTCGCGATTTTTTGACCAACGCCGTCGCCAGCGGCCGCGCATCGCACGCCTACCTGTTTTTGGGCGCTCCCGGTGCCGGCAAGCTCGATGCCGCATGGGCGCTCGCCCAGGCCTTCCTGTGCGAGCAGGACGGCTGCGGAGCATGCGACAGCTGCGTACGCGTTGCTCGGCATACGCATCCTGACGTGCACTATTACACGCCCGAGAGCGCCACAGGCTACCTCATTGCCCAGACCCGCGAGCTGCTCGATGACGTGCCGCTGGCGCCCATCCGTGCCAAGGCCAAGGTCTACATCATCGATCGTGCCGAGCAACTGCGCGCTAACACCGCCAACGCGCTGCTCAAGACACTCGAGGAGCCGCCCGAGGGCGTTATGTTCATCTTGTTGGGCACCTCGGCAGACGTGATGTTGCCCACCATCGTGAGCCGCTGTCAGTGCGTGCCGTTTCGGCTGGTGTCGCCCACCGTGGCCGCGCAGGCCGTGAGCCGCGCGACGGGTCAGGATCTCGCGCGTTGCCGCATGGCGGTCGCCGTGGCGGGAAGCCCCACACGCGGCATCGAGTTCCTTAAGAGTGCCGAGCGCCAGGATGCTCGCCGCCAAATGGTCCGCGCCATCGATTCGCTCATCGCTGCCGACGAGGCTGATGTGCTCAGCCGCGCCAAGTCGCTCATCGTCGCCGTTAAGGCGCCGCTCGCCGAGGTCAAGTCCACACAGGAAAAGGTGCTCGAGCAAAACGCCGACTACCTGTCGCGTGGAGCATTGAAGCAGCTTGAGGACCGCAACAAGCGCGAACTCAACGCGCGCGAGCGTTCGGGTATCATGGAAGCGCTGGCGAGCGCGCGGACGCTCATGCGCGACGTGCTGCTGACACTTCAGGACGAGGCGGCCGACGTCGTGAACGAAGACGTGCGCGACACGATCGGGCGGCTTGCCGCCGCGACGAATGTTGCGGGTGCCACCCGGGCGCTCGAGGCGGTCGCGACCGCCGAGCGCAACATCGCCAGAAACGTTACTCCCCAGCTGGCCATCGAGGTCATGCTGTTCGATATCAGGAAGGCACTGAAATGCCGTTAGTCGTACCCGTTAAGTTTACCTACGCCTCGCGCGACCTGTGGTTTGATCCGCAGGATCTGGATATCCTCGAGGCCGATTATGCCATTTGCTCCACCGAGCGCGGAACCGAGATCGGCCTGGTCACGGCCGATCCCTTCGAGGTGCCGCAAGATGAGATCGGCCAGCCGCTCAAGCCCGTGCTGCGCGTGGCGAGCGACATCGACCTGCAGCTTGCCGACGACCTGGCCATCCAGGGCGACGAGGCCATGGTCGATTTCCGTCGTCTGGTCAAAGAGCTCGACCTCGAGATGAAGCCGGTCGGCGTCGAGTACCTGTTTGGCGGCGAGAAGGCTGTGTTCTACTTCGCGGCCGAGGAGCGCGTCGATTTCCGTCAGCTCGTCAAGGACCTGTCCTCGACGCTGCACATTCGCGTCGACATGCGCCAGATCGGCGTGCGCGACGAGACCCGCCTGGTGGGCGGCTATGCCCAGTGCGGCCAGGAGCTCTGCTGCACGCGCTTTGGCGGACAGTTTGAGCCGGTTTCGATCCGCATGGCAAAGGAGCAGGACCTGCCGCTCAACTCGTCCAAGATTAGTGGCGTCTGCGGCCGCCTGATGTGCTGCCTGCGCTACGAGTTCGAGGCGTACAAGGACTTTAAGAGCCGCGCGCCCAAAAAGAAGACGCTTATCGATACGCCGCTTGGCAAGGCGCGCATCCAGGAATATGACACGCCGCGTGAGCAGCTGGTGCTGCGCCTGGAGAACGGCAAAGTCTTTAAGGTCAACCTGGCCGATATGACGTGCTCGGAGGGTTGCAAAAAGAAGGCCGCCGAGCAGGGCTGCAACTGCCGCCCCGACTGCGTGACGCGCGACGTGCTCGAGCGCATCGAGTCGCCCGAGATGCGTCTGGCGCTCATGGAACTCGATCGCGAAAACGGCGTCGACGTGGGCGATGGCCTGTCGAGCGCCGATCGTCTGGCCGGCACATCGATGCCCAAGCGCCGTCGTCGCGATGCCGAATCCGATGCTCGCACCGCTCAGGGCCAGGGCGAGGGCCGTGGCCGTGGAAAGGGCCGCGGCAAGGCCGAGGCGCCCGAGACCGAGGGAGCAGCCGATGGCCGTCGCCGCCGCAAGCGCACGGCGTCCGTCGACAATGGCGAGGCCGCGGGTAAGAACGCTTCCCGCGAGCGCGAGGCTCAGCAGCCCCAGCAGCAAAATCGCGGCGGTGGCATGAACCCCACGCGCCGTCGTCGCCGTCACCTGTCGAGCGAGGAGCGCGAGGACGCCTTCCGCGCCGCAGCTGCTCGCGAGGCCGGTGCCGCTCCCAAGGGCGCCTCGGCCTCCGACGCGCCTGCCGACAAGGCTGGCAAGCCGCGTGGCGAGGAGGAGCGCGCGTCACGTCCGCGTCGTCGCCATTCCTCGGGCGCGCAGCAGAAACCCTCGATTCCTTCTGTGGCCGATCAGGTTTCGGATGGCGAAGTCAAGGTCACGCGCCGTCGCCCCGGCGATGGCGGAGGAGCTGCCGCCAAGGCTTCGCACGGCGGCGCTCGCGACGAGTGCGAACCGCGTGAGAATCGCGGTGGCGAGGGCTCGACCGACCAGGGTCAAAAGCGTCGCCGTCGCCGTCGCTCCCGCAAGCCGCGCCAGGACGGCGGCGAAGGCTCGACCCGCACCTCGTCCGCACCGCAACCGCCTACCGGCGAATAGCGCCCGTAAACGGATGCAACCTGTCTGACCCCAGCACCTCTGGGTATCATGGCTCTACACCGACAACCCTCCCTTCGCCTTCGCGTAGGGAGGGTTGTGTCATGAAGAGACATCTGAACGTATTGACTCGCTTGCAGGGCGCAGGTGTCCTACCGTTTGCGGACGAATTGCTACCGCTTGCCGAGCACGTGACATACGAGGCGCTCGAGGCGTTGTCGCCCACGCGATGCGCCGGCTGCGAGCGCTCCGGTGCGCTGATCTGCCAGGATTGTCTGGCATCGCTCGCGCTCATCGACCCGTGCCATAGCTGCATCCGATGTGGTGCCCCGTTTGGGGATTTGCTGTGCACCGAGTGCTCGGTCGAGGGCGCGTCTTCGGCAATGGCCGAGGCGCTCGATCGCTGTCTGGCGTGTGCCGTCTACGCACATCCGCTGCCGCGCATCATCAAGGCGTACAAGGATGCGGGCGAGCGCCGTCTGGCACCGTATCTGGCGGAGCTATTCTACGACACCGTCTTGCATGCCCAGGCGGCAGCCCCCGATCGCTACGGCGGTGTGCTGTCCGGTGCGGACGCGGTGGTGTTTGTGCCCGCGACTGCGGCGGCGTTTCGGCGGCGTGGATTCGACCATATGGAAGCAATTGCGCGCTCGTTTTGCGATCTTTCGGGTGTCCCGTTGCTGGACGCCCTGGTCAAATACGGTCATGGTGACCAGCGAGAGCTCGGCCGCGATGAGCGCCGGGAGCATGCCCGGGGCGTGTACGAGACGGTCGAGGATGTGCGCGGCCGCCGTCTGCTGCTCATCGATGATGTCATTACCACGGGCGCGACCATGGCAGCGGCCTCGGCGGAGCTCAAACGTGCCGGTGCCGCGGCCGTCGATGGCCTCGCTATCGCACGCGTTTGGTAGGGGTGGTTTTGTGGCAGTGAAGATAGCGCGACGCATCGAGCCGACAAGCGAGCAACTGGCGGCCTCTGTAATCCTGACTGGCGCCTCGGCGCTGCGCATGATGCGCGCCGAGCGCCGACAAATGGGTTACATCAGTTGGAGGGACCTCGCTCCCGATGAAGAGTGCCGTGTGCTGCGCGCATCGTCGCCCTCGGCCGAGGACATCTATCTTTCCGATTTGGTGAGGATCGGGGTCGTGAGTGGCGAGGTTCAAGAAGACCTGTGCCTACTGGTGGGGTCTGCAAAGCAGCGTCGCCGCATGCCTGGTGCAAGCTGGTCCGTTTGTTCTACAGGCCTGCCGGACGCTTCGATTTTGGAGGTGGAGCCGGGGGTGTACAGCTTGTCTCCCGAGGCCCTCTGTGCCGCCGTTGCGCGCGAAGTCGGCTGTATCCAGGCATTTGCCCTGGCCCAGGAGCTGTGCTCCAAGATTTCGCTGAGCGATCGCGGGCAGTATTTGCCTCCCTACAGCTCGCCTACCGTGAACAGGCTTGCAAAGGATAAGGACCAGCCGTCAGATGTGGGCTACTTTGAGGTAGAGCCAGTGCTGACGCCCGATCGCCTGGCAGATTACCTTGCGGCATGCAAGGGGAGCGCGGCCAAGCAGCTGCGGCGGCTGTGCCCCTTTCTGTCGGAAAACCTGCGCTCACCCATGGAATGCATCATGCTTGCCATGTTTTCGCTTCCGTTTTCCTATGGCGGATTTGCCTGCGGTCCCTTTAAGACCGACCACAAGATCGAGTTCAACGACCGAGCGCAGGCGATCTCGGGGATGCCGTATGCGGTTTGCGATGCCCATCAGGAAGCAGCCCGGTTTGACCTGGAATACAACGGTGAGCTGGGTCATTCCTCCCGGAGGGGACGTATCCATGATGAAAAACGCAACACGGGCTTGATTACTATGGGAATCGAGGTCGCGACGGTCAACAACGAAATGCTCCGCGACATGGAAGCGATGGAAGCGCTCGCATGGCGCATCCACCAGCGTATGGGTAAGCGATATCAGAATCGCGTAGAGGCTCGTCGAAAGAGGCAAGATGCTCTGCTGAATACGCTCCGAGCGTGCTTTGGGCTCAAGCCAGCGTAAAACTATGGCTTTATAGGGGGTCTGTTTATATGCTCTGTGCAAAAAACGGCAAATATGAGTACTGTTACTAGATTAGTGACAGCAAAAACAAAGAAACTTGGGCCGAAAATCTGGATTCAGCGAAGAGATAGTAAACGAATGTGGAATATTTTGGCGCCAAGCAGGCTGTGCGGAACTCAAAAAGGGCTCGTGAGGCGGTAATACGCTGCTACTAAATTGGTGACAGTACTCATATTTGCCGTTTTTTGCACACGGCGCCCTGAGACGGGTGCCCCGGAGCTCCCCGTAGGGGAGCTCCGGGCTTCATGGGGGCACGAATGGTCCGCTCCGACCTGCAAAATCTGTGCTCACGGTGCGAATGACGCCCCTAACCTTAAACTTTAGCTTGAACTTAGCTATAATGCGCTACGTTCCTGCCAGGCTGTGGTTGCGGACGGACGAAATGTCCATCCTAGTCCAAGACAGACGCGGTCAAAGGGATCCACGTAAGCGACCGCGTGCGCGCGGCGCGATCATGGCGCGTCCTAGATGTAAGCCGCACCGTCCGTTCTACTTTCTTTGGGGCAATACCGCCTCGCGGGCGAGCGGGCCAGTCGTGAAGGTGGCTGCGGCCTCCCGAGCAAACGCCCCGGTGCGCAAGTGTGGGGTCAAATACCAGGTCAGCTGGTGGGAACAACCCGATATTCCGTGCAGGGCACGGATCGTATACGACACAGAAGGCAGGGTAGTGGACATGGTGAGGGGCAGCTTGATGCATGCGGCTCGGTTAGGTGCTGGGACCGCGGTGGTCATTGCCGTTTTGGGCCTGAGTGGATGTGCGTTCAATCCACTGTCCACGTTCACGACGCCCACGATCGACCAGATCGAGCGCGAGACCGTTACCCCCACGGTATCGGACGATGCCCTGGTCACGCCGGGAACCCTGACGGTCGCCCTCGATACTTCCGATGCCCCGCAAGCCATGCAGGATGCCGACGGAAACCTCACGGGCTATGCGGTCGATGCCGCTCGTGCCCTTGCATGCCGCATGGGTCTCAAAGTCGCCTTTGTCGATGCGTCCTCGGCCGATTCTGCGCTCAGCGATAAAAAGGCCGACATCTTTATTGGCGACGCCAGGTCTACGGACGGCGATATCAGCTCACTTGGCACCTGTCTGTACGACGCCCCCGCCGTATTCGGCAAGAGCAGTGACGGCGAGTCGCTGAGCGTTTCCACCGAAACGCTTAACACCGCTACCCTGGGCGTTCAGACCTCCTCGGCCTCGCAGGAGGCGCTCGCCAAGCAAAGCATCACCGCCAACCAAAAGACCTTCTCCAACATCAATGAGTGCTTTGAGGCGCTCGAGTCGGGCGAGGTCGATTACGTGATCTGTGATTCCACGGCTGGTGGCTACCTCGCGCGTCTGATGAGCCAGATCTCCTATGTCGGTACGCTCGAGGCGCCCTCCACGCTTGGCGTCGCAGGCCTAAGCTCTAACGATGAGCTGTGCCGTGCCGCGAGCGATGCCCTCGATGGCATCACGGTCGATGGCACGCTCGAGGCAGTCCACTGCGTCTGGTACGGACAGATGCCCTATGACCTTACCGCCAAGACCGTTTCGGGGGCCAATGTGCAGGCATCCGACTCCACGTCCAACGAGACCGAGTCCTCCGATGACGACGCCTCTGATAACAACGGCGACAGCCCGTCGTCTAGCCAGGAGGGCACCATCACCGACGATGACATCAACAAGCTCAATAGCTAGTTATTGGTAGGGGTGGCGCCTGCCATACATTGAACGAGGCACTTCTTCACGGTTTCAACACGCATAGCCGGGTCTCCCTAATAGGGGAGCCCGGCTTTTCTATTTTGGTAAAAACGGCAGGTAAAAGCTGATTTCCAGGAGAAAAACTAGCTTTGCCGACGCCTTCCTATAGCGCACTTTGCCACGGAAAAGTGCGAGACTTCGGTATGCGGTATCAAGCAGTCGTTATTCGGGTCTTTGGGAAATCGCGTGATTAAATGCACGGCAATGGGTACATAGCCAGTACAGTAAGTCCCCGAGGCAGATTGGAGCCACGTATGGATATCAAGGTTTCTGGACGCAAGACGACGGTAACCGATGCTCTGCGTGCGCATGTGGATGAGAAAATCGGCGAGGCGCTCAAGGTTTTCGACATCGAGCCCATGACAGTCGACGTCGTGCTTCGTTATGAGAAGAACCCCTCGAACCCCAACCCGGCAATCGTCGAGGTCACGGCTCGTGCCCGCGGTTCGGTGATTCGCGTTGCCGAGCACGGCGCAGATATGTATGCTGCCATCGACCTCTCCGCCGATAAGGTCACCCGCCAGCTGCGCAAGTTCAAGACCAAGGTCGTGGACAACCGCCAGGGTGGTGCCAGTGCCGCGGATGTCGCGCCGGTCGAGCGCGTTGAGGATCTGGCCGACCTGCTGCTGCCCGAGGAGGACGACGACCTGCTCGTCCGCGAGAAGGTCATCGATGTCACCCCGATGACCGAGGAGCAGGCGCTGGTGCAGACCGATTTGCTGGGCCACGACTTCTACGTGTTCGAGAACGCGACGACCGGTCTCATCAATGTGGTGTATCACCGTAAGAATGGTGGATATGGCATCATCAAGCCCCGCATCGAAACACTTGACGAGTAAAATACGTTAACTTGCATGAGTTAACGGTTGGCGGCCATCCCATGCGGGTGGCCGCCTTTTTACGTAAGGAGTCGCTTTGATGGACAAGGCCGCATCCGCCGGTCATTCGAACCGTTGCCGCATCGTCGTCGATACCTGCTGCGACTTTAGCCCCGAGGTCGCCGCGAACCTCGATGTCGATATCCTGGGTTTCCCTTTCATTATCGATGGCGAGGAGCGCACAGACGACATCTGGTCGAGCATGAGCCCTAAGGAGTTCTACGACCGCATGCGCGCCGGTGCCCGCGTGTCCACCTCGGCTGTGTCGCTCGGTCGCTATATCGAGTTTTTTACCGAGTGCGCCAAAGAGGGCACGCCCACGGTCTACCTGTGCTTTACCTCGGCGCTGTCGTCGAGCTACAACTCCGCGTGCCAGGCGGCAGATGTCGTGCGCGCCGAGTATCCCAACTTTGAGCTCTACGTGGTCGACAACGCTCTGCCCTGCGCGACCGGTGCGCTCTTGGCGCTCGAGGCCGTGCGCCAGCGTTCGGCGGGACTGACCGCCAAGCAGCTGGTCGATTGGGCAAACGAGGCAAAGACCTACGTGCACGGCTACTTTACGCTCGAGAGCTTCGACGCACTGGCTGCCGGCGGCCGCATTCCTCCCGCGGCGGCGCAGCTCACGGCAAAGCTCGACGTCAAGCCCGAGCTCTCCTACGACCTGGCCGGCTCGCTGTCGCTGATCGGCGTCAACCGCGGCCGCAAGAAGGCGCTCAAGTCCATCCTCAAGTCGTTCCGCGAGAACTACGTGCCCGATCGCACCATGCCCATCGCCATCATGACGGCCGATGCCGAAAAGGATGGTGACTGGCTCGAAGCCGCCATCCGCAAGGAGGAGGGTTGCGCCGACGTCACGATCATTCGCGGCTCCGTGGGTCCCACCATCGGCTCGCACGTGGGCCCCGGCATGGTGTGCTGCGCGTTTTGGGGTAAGAACCGCGCCGACAAGGCGTCGCTTTCCGACCGTATCGCCCGCCGCGTGCGCGGTCAGTAGGCAAGCGCTGCGTCCGTAATCGCCCTCGACTCACAGCCCAAACGCTGGCACCGAGTATTCAACCTGGTAACAACACCCAACCCAAAAGGAAAGGTTTCATGGCAAACAAGCTCTCCGTCGCATTCATCGGCACCGGAATCATGGGTGCCCCCATCGCCGGCCACATTCTGGACGCCGGCTATCCCGTCACGGTCAACAACCGCACCAAGTCCAAGGCGGCGGCGCTTATCGAGCGCGGCGCCGTCTGGGCAGATACGCCGGCCGATGCCGCGGCGAACGCCGATGTCGTCTTTACCATGGTGGGCTATCCCTCCGAGGTCGAGGAACTCTACCTGGCGGGCGACGGCCTGCTCGCGTGCACTAAGCCCGGCGCGGTCCTGATCGACCTCACCACGAGCTCGCCCGAGCTTGCCCGTGACATTGCCGAGGCCGCCCAGGTTTCTGGTCGCATGGCGTTTGACTGCCCCGTCACCGGCGGCGAGTCGGGCGCTATCGCCGGTACGCTCACGGCTATCGTGGGCGCTACCGAGAACGACATCGCGCCGGTCCGCGACATCCTTGCCACCTTCGCGGCCAACATCTGCTGCTTCGACGGCGCCGGCAAGGGCCAGGCTGCCAAGCTCGCCAACCAGGTGTCGCTGGGCGCCTGCATGGTCGGCATGGCAGACGCCATGGCATTTGCCGAGCTGAGCGGCCTTGACCTGGAGAAGACCCGCCAGATGATCCTGGGCGGTACCGGCAAGTCCGGCGCCATGGAGAGCCTGGCTCCCAAGGCGCTCGACGGCGACTACAAGCCCGGCTTTATGGTCGAGCACTTCATTAAGGACCTGCGCTTGGCGCTCGCCTATGCCGACGATCGCGAGCTTGCGCTGCCCGGCGCCGACGTGGCCTTTACGCTCTACGACATGCTCGACGCCATCGGTGGTGCCAAGCTGGGCACCCAGGCCATCACAGTCCTCTACAAGGAGGAGGCCGACGCCATCGCCGCCGGTCTGGACTGGTCGCAGTATCGTCCTGAGGAGCATGGCGCTCACGAGGACGGCTGCGGTTGCGGCGAGCACGGCGACGACCATGAGTGCGGTTGCGGTCACCATCACGGCGAGGACCACGAGTGCTGCGGCGGCCACGGCCATGACGACGGCCACGAGTGCTGCTGCGGCCACCATCACGGGGAGTAGCGCCCATGAGCTGGACGTTCGTGGTGCTAGCGCTGGTGCTCTTTCTCTTTGCGATCTACATTGGCTTTTTGTGCGGCCAGTGGGCGTGCGAAAAGCGCGTGATCACCAAGCGCGACTACTGGATCGCCAATTTTGCAGGAGCGGCGGCAGTCGTCCTGCTGACCTGGGTGTTTTCGCTGTTTCCGTTGGTGCAGTTTGCGCCGATCGGCTGGCTCGGCGGCTTTATCGCCGGTCTTAAGATGAGCTTTGGCGAGTCCGTTGGTCCATGGCGCAAGCACGACGAGGTTTTTAACGTCAACAAGGCTCATCGCGCCGCCGCCGACGCGGGCGACGCCGAGGAACGCCGCCGTGCGCGTCGCAATGGCGCGGCCGACCGACAGCTCATCTCGGTCACCGATGACAGCAAGGGTGCTGGCAAGCACGCTAAGAAATAGTAAGAAGAGGTAACTATGGCAGAAAACAAAGACGAACAGCTCACCGACGAGGAGCTGGCACAGCTTCAGCTGGCAGAGGAGAACGAGAACGCCGTCGACCGTCTGGTCAAGGAGCTCGGCTGCCCCACGCGCCGCATCCGCCAGTTTGCCGCCCGCGTGCTTCACCTGCTTGCCGAGCGCGATCCGCAGCGCGTCGTGCCCTGCGTGCCCGCGCTGATCGAGGCGCTCGACCGCCCCGAGGCGCAGACCCGCTGGGAGGCCCTCGATGCCCTGACGGCGCTCGCCACCACCTGCCCCGAGCAGCTGGGCGATGCCTTTGAGGGCGCCGAGACTGCACTGTTCGACGAGATCTCCTCCACGCTGCGCTATGCCGCCTTCCGCCTGCTGTGCGTGTGGGGTGCCACGAGCGTCGAGCGTTCGCGCGAGGCTTGGCCCATCCTGGACGAGGCTATCCAGTGCTACCACGGCGACCTTGAGTATCGCGACATGCTCGGTTGCCTGTACGAGTTTGGCCAGGGCGAGATTGACGCCGAGGTCGCCGAGAAGCTCGCGCTGCGCCTTAAGTTCGACGCCGAGAACGGCAAGGGCAGCTATCTCAAGGCCCGTTCGAGCGAGATTTGCGAAATGCTTGTTAAACGTTTTGGCCTGGATCTCTCCAAAAAGAAGAAGCGTGCTAGCGTTAAAAAATCTGACGACGCCGAAGACGAGGAGTAACAGATTATGGCGCACGATGTAGTCCTGATCCCCGGTGACGGTATCGGTCCCGAGATTACGCAGGCCATGCGCCGCGTGGTCGAGGCCACCGGTGTCAAGATCAACTGGAACGTCCAGGAGGCCGGTGCCGGCGTCATGGACGAGTTTGGCACGCCACTGCCCCAGCACGTGCTCGATGCGGTCGCCGAGACCAAGGTTGCCATCAAGGGCCCCATCACCACGCCGGTCGGTACGGGTTTCCGCAGCGTCAACGTGGCCCTGCGCAAGCACTTCGACCTGTATGCCTGCGTGCGCCCCTGCCTGTCGCAGCCGGGCGACGGCTCGCGCTTCCGCGACGTCGACCTGGTCATCGTGCGCGAGAACACCGAGGACCTCTACGCCGGCATCGAGTTCGATGAGGGCGCTGCCGAGGTCGAGGAGCTCTCGCAGCTCGTCGAGCGCTCGGGTCAGAAGACCTTCGCCGCTGATTCCGCCATCTCAATTAAGCCGATCTCCATCGCCAAGAGCCGCCGTATTGTGGAGTATGCCTTTGAGTATGCCCGCCGCTGCGGCCGCAAAAAGGTGACGGCCGTGCATAAGGCCAACATCATGAAGGCGACCGACGGCCTGTTCCTGCGCGTGGCGCGCGAGGTGGCCGCCAACTATCCCGATATCGAGTTCAACGACAAGATTGTCGACGCCACCTGCATGGGCCTGGTCCAGAACCCCAACGACTTCGATGTCCTGGTGCTGCCCAACCTGTACGGCGATATCGTGAGCGACTTGTGCGCCGGCCTGGTGGGCGGCTTGGGGATGGCCCCCGGCTCCAACATCGGCGCCGACTGCGCAATCTTTGAGGCAACGCACGGATCCGCGCCCGATATCGCGGGCCAGGATATCGCCAACCCCACGGCCGAGATCCTCTCTGCTGCGATGATGCTCGATCACCTGGGCGAGAACGACGCTGCCAATCGCATTCGCGCCGCCGTGTCTGCCACGCTCGACGAGGGCGAGCAGGTTACCGGTGACGTGCGTCGTGCCCAGACCGGCTCCGTTGAGGGCGCTGTGGGTACGCAGGCCTTTGCCGATGCCGTTATCGCGCAGCTGGCCTAAGGCATGCACACTGCAGACGCCTAAATAGTACTTAAGTGTTTGCGTATAACCTGAGAATCAATACGCCCGGCGCTCTGTCGGGCGTATTCTATTGCGGACTATGTTTCCTAACAAGGAGTAACTGATATGGGTCTGATTCAAAAGAAGGACGAGAAGGACGAGATCGACGGCATCCAGATCATCGAGCGCGGCGAAGGCCCCGACGGTGACGAGGACGAGAAGATCGATCTGGTCGCCGGTACGTCTGCCGAGCACATTGCTGCCGGTACGACGGCCGAGGAGGAGGACGCTCGCCTGGAGGCAAAGATCGCCGCGGACGCCGCCGACGAGAACCTCATGCCCGAGGAACAGGACGAGGACGACGACTCCGACGCGGACGACCATGCATCCAAGCACAAGAAGACGATGATTGCCGCCTTTGTGGTCGCTATCGTGATCGCTGCCGTGATTGGCTTCTTTATTGGCAATGGCGGCTTTGGCGGGAAGGGTGTCGGCTCGGCGACCCTCACCGAGGACCAGCTCGATTCGACCGTGGCAAGCTACAGCTACAACGGCAAGAAGAGCGACATCACCGCGCGCGAGGCCATCGAGAGCCAGTACAGCCTCGACACCGTCAAGGATGGCGATGGCAACTACACCGCTCCCTCTGCCGACGTCATCCTGTCCTACGTGCGCAACAAGATCCTGCTCGACGCTGCCGAGGACGAGGGCATCACCGTCTCTTCCAAGGAGATGAAGAAGTACGCCGAGGATTCCATCGGCACTTCGGACTACAAGACCATGGCCACGCAGTATGGCGTGTCCAAGGACCAGGCCAAGCAGATCGTCCGCCAGTCCGCGACGCTGCAGAAGCTCTACAAGAAGAAGGTCGGCGACAGCTCCGCAAGCATGCCGACCGCCCCGACCGAGCCTTCTGACGGCAACGAGGAGACCGCGAGCAAGGACTACGCCGACTACATCATCAACCTTGCCGGCGACGAGTGGGATAGCGAAAAGGGTACCTGGAAGGACGCCGATAGCACCTACGCTAAGGCCTTCGCTGACGATGCCTTTACGGCCGATAGCGCTACCTACAAGCAGGCCATGACCGCCTATTACACCGCCTACCAGCAGTACTCCTCGCAGGCTTCGAGCGCTAGCTCCAAGTGGACCGAGTACGCCAACGGCCTCTACGCCAAGGCCAATATCAGCATCTACGGCCTGTTTGCGTAAGGTTTGCCTGCACTACTGCGCGTTAACCGATCACCTGATTAAGCCCGCTAGAACGGACAACGTTCTAGCGGGCTTTTTGTTGCCGAAATCAATAGGATAGGCCTCGCGCCCGCGCAAGCGCTCCATCGGGTTCCCCTAATTCATATGGGAAAATAGCTGCAAACGATTGCAAGTAACCGGTGAACGGTCGAAAACTACCGTTCACCGATAATCTCAAAACTGGTTCTAACTGGTATTAAGTCAAAAAGACCAATTCACATATCTTCACAATGACCTGCAATTTTTCTACACGCTATTTTTAGCCGCCCTGCGTTGTTTAGACACAGGAAAAGATCCGATTTTTTGCCAAAGCATTTCGAAACGGTTTCAAAACCGCAGGTAGAAGTGTTAACGACCGGTAAACGGTCGATTTATCACCGTGAGCGGTGCAAAAACGTTTTACCGTATGAATCAACGAAAGCGACCTCTTCTGGGGTGATATAGTGACAACAACACGTCACGTGGTTACTACCAGTTTAGAAACCACTGGTCTTCAAAGAACGCTTTCTAAGAAGCTTTAAGGGCGAGTGCCCGCTGGCTTCCGAAAATCATCGGACTCAGATTGTACACACCTTCGGAAGGGAAATTTGAATGGTTGGCTTTATTCTTACCGGTCATGGACAGTTCGCACCCGGCCTTGCAAGCGCTATCGCTATGGTTGCCGGCGACCAGCCTGCTTTTACCGTCGTTCCTTTTGAGGGCGACCAGGCCGCATCCTACGGTGAGGATCTCCGCGCCGCTATTACCGCCATGCGCGAGGAGTGCGATGGCGTGCTTGTCTTTACCGACCTGCTTGGCGGCACCCCGTTCAACCAGTCGATGATGATTGCCCAGGATGTCGACAACGTCGAGGTTCTGACTGGCACCAACCTTCCCATGGTTATTGAGCTTCTGTTCCTCCGCGGCAATGCCACGCTCGCCGAGCTTGGCGAGCAGGCCGTGACCGTTGGCCAGACGGGCATCACCGCCCAGACGGTCGCATCCGTTGCCGGCTCCGAGGAAGAGGATATCTTCGGCGACGAGGACGGCATCTAATGGCCGATTTCGGAGCCAACGTCCTGAGCTCCTCGGTCGCCCTTTTAGGCCTGCTTGTCATCATGGGCTTGATTTACACCATCTGGTCGCAAATCAACATGAAGAAGAAGCAGAAGTACTTCAAGGAGCTGCACACCGAGCTCAAGCCGGGTCAGGAGGTTCTTTTCGCCGGCGGTATCTACGGAACCGTCAAAGGCATCGAAGGCGAGAAGGTCCAGATCAAAGTCCGATCCGGAGCCGTCGTAGATGTTTCGCGTTACGCGATTCAGGAGATCAAGTAACTGTCGTCAGCAAATATCGAAAGGAAGCTGATCAACATGGCAGAACCCAACATTCTTCTTACCCGCATCGATAACCGACTGGTTCATGGTCAGGTTGCAACCCAGTGGAACTCCACCCTGGGCTCCAACCTCATCCTCGTCGCCAACGACGACGTGGCGTCCAACACCATGCGCCAGAACCTCATGAAGATGGCCGCTCCCGCCGGCGTCGCTACGCGTTTCTTCTCCCTGCAGAAGACCATCGACGTCATTGGCAAGGCGAGCCCGCGCCAGAAGATCTTCATCGTGGCCGAAACACCGGAAGACGTGCTTACGCTCGTCAAGGGCGGTGTGCCTATAAAGAAGGTAAACATCGGCAACATGCACATGTCGGAAGGAAAGCGCCAAGTCGCCACCTCCGTCGCAGTTAACGACGAGGATGTCGCTGCGTTTAAAGAGCTGCAGGAATTGGGGGTGGAGTTGGAGATCAGGCGCGTTCCGAGCACGCCTGTTGAGGACACGAGCAAGCTCTTCTCGTAATCCTCGTGATCCACGTTGTCAGGAGTGAAACCCTGACGTTCTGTACGTGATATCCAAAGTGCGTACATACATTTTGAAAGGAGGAGCAAGATGGAATACTCGATCATCCAGATCGCTCTGGTCTTCGTTGTTACGTTCATCGCGGCAATCGACCAGTTTGACTTCCTCGAGTCTCTCTATCAGCCCATCGTCACCGGCGCCGTCATCGGTCTTATCCTTGGCGACCTCAACACCGGTCTTCTCGTGGGTGGTACCTATCAGCTCATGACGATCGGCAACATGCCGATCGGAGGCGCTCAGCCGCCTAACGCCGTCATCGGCGGCATCATGGCAGCCATTCTCGCTATCGCCACGGGCCTCGAGCCCAACGCGGCAGTCGGCCTCGCCATTCCGTTCGCTCTGCTTGGCCAGCTTGGCGTTACCCTGGTCTTCACGCTTATGTCCCCGCTTATGTCCACGGCCGATAACATGGCTCACAACGCGGACACCAAGGGCATCGAGCGCCTGAACTACTTCGCCATGGCTCTGCTCGGCCTGATCTTCGCTGTCGTCGTCACCCTGTTCTTCATCGCTGGCGCTACCATCGGTCAGACCATCGCTTCTGCCATCCCGACTTGGCTGCAGACCGGTCTGTCCGCTGCAGGCGGCATGATGCGCTTCGTCGGCTTCGCCGTCCTGCTCAAGGTTATGATGAACCGCGATATGTGGGGCTTCTTCCTCATGGGCTTCGGCCTCGCGCTCATCACCGTTGCCAACGATTCGCTGGCAACCCCTGCTCTGCTCATCCTCGCTCTCATCGGCTTCGGCATCGCTTTCTGGGACTTCCAGCAGCAGACCGAGCTGAAGGGTGCAGCTGTTTCTGACGGAGGTGACTTCGAAGATGGCATCTAATGAGTATGTGATCCCGGAGCACTACGAGGATCTCACTCCTGCTCCGCAGCTCGACCAGAAGACCCTCAACAAGATGGCTTGGCGCTCCTGCTTCCTGCAGGCATCGTTCAACTACGAGCGCATGCAGGCCGCTGGCTGGCTTTACTCCATCATCCCCGGTCTGGAGAAGATCCACACCAACAAGAACGACCTCGCGGCTTCCATGAGCCACAACCTGGAGTTCTTCAACACCCACCCGTTCCTCGTCACCTTTGTTATGGGCATCGTGCTTTCGCTCGAGCAGAACAAGGTTGACATCCCCACGATCCGCGCCGTCCGCGTCGCCGCAATGGGCCCGCTCGGTGGTATCGGTGACGCCCTGTTCTGGCTGACGCTCGTGCCTATCACGGCCGGCATCACCTCCAACATGGCCATCAACGGCAACGCTGCTGCGCCGATCATCTTCCTGGTGATCTTCAACGCCGTCCAGTTCGCTCTGCGCTTCTGGCTCATGAACTGGTCCTACAAGCTTGGCACCAGCGCTATTGACGCTCTGACCGCCAACATGCAGGCCTTCACGCGTGCCGCTTCCATCATGGGCGTCTTCGTCGTCGGTTGCCTGGTCGTCACCATGGGTGGCACCCAGATCAACCTCCAGATCCCCAACGGCACCACCCGTGGCCTCTCCGCTACTACCGTGATCGTCTCCGAGAAGGAGGCCGAGAACTTCACCGGTATGGAGGGCATCGATACCGAAACCGCTGAGGCCGGTACCATCGCCATGACCGATAAGGACGGCAACGCCCTTACCGCTTCCGATGCCGACGGCAACGCTGTCGAGTGCGGCGTCACCGATCTGGGCAACGGCATGGAGTCCGTTACCTACGGCACCGTTACCGAGGATCCGGTCAACTTCTCTGTTGCCGACACCCTCAACACCATCGTCCCGAAGCTCGTCCCGCTTATGCTTACGCTGCTGCTTTACTACATGTTCGCTAAGCACAGCTGGACCCCGACCAAGGGCATTCTCCTGCTCTTCGTCCTTGGCATCCTGGGCGCTGGCCCGCTTGGTCTCTGGCCGAGCATCTGGTAAGGCTCTAGCTTGAGGGGTGTGTCCCTACGCGGCTCACACCCCGACCCCTTAAGCCATGTGTATGTTAAAAGCCGCGTGCTCGAAAGAGCGCGCGGCTTTTGTTTTCTTGATGATTCGGGTGTGGCGGACAGATAATGCTAAACACCCTAGGTAGTTAGCCGAATTCGAGCAAAAGGGAGGATAGGATGGCGATCGGAGCGCGTAAGCAGCCGCTGTACGATCAGCTGGTCGATATTCTGACCGAAAAGATCGACCATGAATATCGCGCCGGTGACATGATTCCTTCCGAGCGCGAACTTTCGGAGCGCTATGGTCTCTCGCGCACTACGGTACGCCTGGCTCTGCAGGAACTGGAGCGTTTAGGACTGGTGGTTCGGCAGCACGGTCGCGGTACCTTTGTGACCGACCGTTCGGCAAAGGCAACCAATCTTATGCAGTCCTACAGCTTTACCGAGCAGATGCGCGCGATGGGTCGCGACCCCGAGACCACGATTCTCGAGTTTTGCGAGATGGAGGCCGATAAAAATCTGGCCGAGCATATGGGATTGCGTATAGGTGATCGCATTTTTAAGCTTAAGCGCCTTCGTTCTGCCGACAACATGCCCATGATGGTCGAACGCAGCTATCTACCAGTTCGTCAATTTCTGTCCCTAAAGCGACCGCTGCTGGAGCGTAAGCCGCTTTACGATGTGATTGAGCAAGACTTTCAGCAAAAGATACGCGTGGCCGAAGAGGAGTTCTATGCGAGCATAGCCCGTCCCACCGACGCCCACCTTTTGGGAATTGTCGAGGGCTCGCCTGTGCTCGATTTGGTCAGGACTACGTATAACGAGTCAAACGAGGTTGTGGAGTATACACTCTCGGTTGCTCGTGCCGATCAGTTTAAATACAAGGTTTACCACCAGCGTAGCGACTAGTGTTCGCATCGTATCCATATGATGATTCTTTGCATTTAACTGGTTACTACCAGATAACCAACTGAAGTGTATAATTGCACGTCAGAGGATTACTTCTAGAGAGAGGTATTAGAAATGTTCGAGAAGAGTGTCGAGGAGCTCACCGAGCTCGGCGCCCAGATCACCACGGCCGAGATTGCTCAGCAGCCCGAGCTTTGGCGTGATACGCTCAACATCTATCGCGAGAACAAGGAGGCCATCGAGGCCTTCCTGGCCGAGGCTCGCGCTATGGGCGAGGGCCGTCTGTCCGTTGTCTTCACCGGTGCCGGTACGTCCGACTACGTTGGCGATACCTGCGCCCCGTACCTGCGTCACGCTGGCAACACTGATCTCTACGACTTTAAGCCCATCGCCACGACCGACATCGTGAGCGCCCCGCGCGACTTCCTACGCGCCGAGGATCCCACGCTCGTGGTTTCCTTTGCCCGCTCTGGCAACAGCCCCGAGAGCCTTGCCGCCGTTGCCGTTGCCAAGGAGCTCGTCCACAACGTCAAGTTCCTCAACATCACCTGCGCTCCCGAGGGCAAGCTCGCCGTCGAGTCTGCCGATGATCCCAACGCGCTGACGCTGCTCATTCCGCGCGCCAACGACAAGGGCTTCGCCATGACCGGTTCTTATTCCTGCATGACCCTGCTCTCCACCCTTATTTTTGACACTGCCTCTGACGAGCAGAAGGCCGAGTGGGTCGAGACCATCGCCAAGATGGGCGAGGAGGTCATCTCCCGTGAGCCCGAGATCGCCGATTACCTGGCTGGCGACTTCAACCGCGTGACCTACTTGGGTTCTGGCTCCTTCGGTGGCCTTGCCCAGGAGAGCCAGCTCAAGATCCTTGAGCTCGCTCACGGTCTGGTCGCTACTTCCTACGACACCTCCATGGGCTATCGTCACGGACCTAAGTCCTTCGTCGACGATAAGACGCTCGTCTTCGTGTTCGTCAACAACGACGCCTACACCCGTCAGTACGACATCGACATCCTCAACGAGATCGGTGGCGACGAGATCGCTCAGCACACCATCGCCGTTCAGCAGGAAGGTGCCACCGTCTACGAGGGCGAGTCCTTCACCTTTAAGGGCTACGAGGCACTTCCCGAGGGCTACCTTGCTCTGCCGTTCGTGATGTTTGCCCAGGCTATCAGCCTGCTCAACTCCGTGCGCGTGGGCAACACGCCCGACACGCCGAGCCCCACTGGCACGGTCAACCGCGTGGTTAAGGGCGTGACGATTCACCCCTTCACCGCTTAATCGCGTCCCCCTGTAAGGGCGCCCGTCCGCTCATAACGGCGGGCGGGCGCTTTTTGTTTTACGTGAGCTGGGTATAAGCATCACCACAGTCAACTGCTTTAGAAGCGAGGAGTGCATATGAGCACGTACGCAATTAAGGCTGACAAGTTCTTCTTGCCGGCAGGCCCGCAACTGGGCGGCTATCTTATGGTCGAGGATGGCGTCTTTGGCGCCTGGCAGGCCGACGAGCCCTCTTGCGAGATTAAGGACTACACGGGATCGTGGATCGCACCGGGTATGGTCGATACTCACATCCATGGCTTCTACAACCACTCAACTACCGATAACGATCCCGAGGGCATCGATATCAGCTCGACCGAGCTCGCCCGTCGCGGTACCACCAGCTGGCTGCCCACGACGTTCACCGATGGCGTCGAGCAGATCAAGGACGCCTGCGCCGCCATCGCTCAGGCGGACGAGGGTCGCGGCCCCGACTTCTGCGGTGCCCGCATTCAGGGCATCTACCTGGAAGGCCCCTTCTTTACCATGAAGCACGTGGGTGCGCAGAACCCCGCTTACCTGATCGATCCCTCCGAGGAGGTCTTCGATCAGTGGCAGGAGGCTGCGGGTGGTCGCATCGTTAAGAGCGCCATGGCGGCCGAGCGCGACGGTGCCGCTGCTTATGCGGCTGCTCTGAATGCCAAGGGTGTGGTGACCAGCATCGGTCACTCCGACGCCACCTACGATGAGTGCATCGCCGCCATCAACGCCGGTGCCAGCTGCTTTACGCATACCTATAACGGTCAGCGCGGGCTGCATCACCGTGAGCCCGGTGTCGTGGGCGCTGCCATGTCCACGCCCGAGACCTACGCCGAGATCATCTGTGACGGCAAGCACGTTAACCCTGCCGCCATCAAGGCGCTGCTGCAGGCAAAGGGCTGGCAACACACGGTGCTCATCACTGACTGCCTGGGTTGCGGCGGCATGCCCGAGGGCAGCTACACCAGTGGTGGCATGGACGTCATCATGAAGGACAACCTGTGCTGGCTCGCCGACGGCAAGAGCATTGCTGGCTCGGTGCTCACGCTTGCCCAGGGCGTCAAGAACATCGTCGACTGGGGCATCGCCAGCGCCGATATCGCCATTCGTATGGCAACCGAGGTGCCGGCACGCTCCGCGCACATCGAGGATAAGTGCGGCAGCATCATGCCGGGTCGCGACGCCGACTTTGTCGTGTTCGACCATGAGCTTACCCTCGTCGAGACGTATGTTGGCGGCCAGAGCGTCGGCAACGCCTTTACCGAGTAACGATAGAAAAAGACGGCGGGCCCGAATCTGCTCGGACCCGCCGTATGGGTTAAACGCTCAAAAGCACCTTCACAGTTACAGCTTGTTAGCGATCTTCTTTGCCGTGCGCTTGACGCCGGCCACCAGGCCTCCTGCAGGATGCTCCTTCTCGTATGCTAGACGCTTCTCGCGCTTGGCGTACTCTTCGACGATGATATCGCCATATTCGTCTTCGATCTTATCGAAGAAGTCGACGGCGCCCTTAATTTCCTCAGCGGTTGGGTGTCCCTTTTGGACACCGCCGGCGAGTTTGAACGGCCCCCACGTATCAAAGCCGGGGCAGCCGTAGACACCCATAAAGATGGCCTGCCTCATGCGGCAGATGCCATCGATATCCTTGCCGTACCACTTGTTTTTGCCACCGTAGGTCATAAGGCCAAACACCTTGTCCTGCGGCTGCAGCACGTTCGTGAGCACTCGTGCCATGTCCTTGTCGATCTCGGAGTAATAGATGCCCGTGGCGACGCCAATCAGATGGTATTCGTGCAGGTCGGGGTACTCGTTTTTGCCAAGCGCCTTGACGTCGAGGGTATCGATCTCGGGGTGTGCCTCGACGATGGCGTCCACGAGCTTTTTCGTATTGCCGTGATGGCGCGAGGCGTAGAGGATGATGGTTCGCATAAGAAGGCCTTTCAGCTGTAATTGCATCAATGTCTGTATGGTACCCCGTTACATGGCTGGGATACCGGACGCATCGATGAACGTGCGGGTTTGTCCTTTGGTTAGGGCCGAGACGGGTACTTGCGAGCAAAAAGCAGTTGTTCGAAAGGATGGGCAATGGAATACGCTCTCTCCAACGATTCGATTTCTATTAAGGTGTCCACGGCTGGTGGTTCGTTTACCTCGATTGAGGCCGGAGGTCGCGAGTATCTGTGGCAGCGCGATCCCGCCGTGTGGTCCGGCCAGGCACCGATTTGCTTCCCGATTTGCGGAGGCTTGCGCGATAACAACGCCATGACGTTTGCCGGGCATCATGTAAAGCTCGCTCGCCATGGGTTTGCGCGCAAACAGGAGTGGAAGCTGCTGAGCCAGAGCGAGAGCGAGCTGGCGATGTGCCTGGCTTCGGAGGATAACGCAGCGCTGCTGAGCGATTATCCGTATCCGTTTAAGCTCGTCGCCCGCTATACGCTCGAGGACGCTGCCGTGCGTGTCTCCTATGAAGTGACCAACGAGGGCGCCGAGGACATGCCGTTCTTTATCGGTGGACACCCCGGCTTTAGGTGCCCGCTCGACGAGGGCGAGGCCTATACGGACTACGAGTTGCGCTTCGAGAAAGACGAGGCAGCGGAGCTTTGCACCGCCGTACCCTCGACCGGATTGATTGATGTAGCTAACCGCTCCAAGAACCCCATGGTGGGAAAGACGCTGCCCCTATCGCACGAGCTCTTCGATTTCGCGGAGACCATCTTTGACGTGCTCGAGAGCCGTCAGGTCACGCTTTCCAAGAAGGGCGAGGACAAGGGCGTCCGCCTGAGCTTCGAGGGCTTTCCGTATCTCATTGTGTGGAGCAAGCCCGAGGGCGATTTTGTGGCAGTTGAACCCTGGGGCGGCCTTTCGACCTGCTCCGATGAGGACGACGTGCTTGAGCACAAGCGCGGCTGTCTTATCGCCAAGCCCAAAGAAACCATCGTGCGCTCGTTCACGATCGAGATTCTGTAGTCGCGTGTAGCCAATTCGTTTTGCAAGGCATAAGGAGCCTGCGAGATAAGGAGCTAGAAATGATCCTCACCGTTACGATGAACCCGTCCGTCGATACGCGCTATCAGCTCGATGAGCTCGTCATTGACGACGTAAACCGTGTGACGCCCGAAAAGACCGCCGGCGGCAAGGGCCTTAACGTAGCCCGCGTCCTTGGTCAGCTGGGCGACGACGTTGTGGCAACCGGCCTGCTTGGTGGTCATATGGGCGCCTATATGGCCGAGCTCATGGATGCCAATGGCATTAAGAATGATTTTGTGCCCATCAAGGGTGAGACCCGCATCTGCCTTAACATCCTTCATGCCGGTAACCAGACCGAGCTGCTCGAGAGCGGCCCGACGATTGCCCCCGAGGAGCTCGATGCCTTTACCGCCAAGTTTACCGAGCTTGCGAGCAAGGCCGACGTTGTCACCATCTCGGGTTCGCTGCCCCGCGGTGTCGAGGCAGACTACTATGCCAAGATCACGGGCATTGCCGAGAACGCCGGCGCCAAGGTGCTGCTCGATACCTCGGGCGCTTCGCTCGAGGCCGCCCTTAAGTCCGAAATTAAGCCCGAGCTGGTCAAGCCTAATCTGACCGAGATCAACGGCCTTCTGGGCACGAGCTTTACCACCGACGATGTGGACGAGCTCCGCGCCGCGCTCGCCTCTGATGCCCGCTTCTCCGATATCCCCTGGGTCGTCGTGTCCATGGGTGCTGCCGGCTCCGTTGGCTTCCACAATGGCCGTGCGTTCCGCGCAAAGACGCCCGATATCCCTGCCGTTAACGCCACGGGCTCTGGTGACTCCACTATCGCAGGCTTCGCGCATGCCATCGCTGCCGGCGCAGACGACGAGACGGTGCTGCGTACCGCCAACACCTGCGGCAAGCTCAACGCCATGGATCCCATGACCGGCCATCTGGTCATGGACCGTTGGGACGAGGTCTACAACGGCGTTGTCGTGACCGAGCTGTAAGAGTTTGGGTGACGGCCCCGGCATCGCTTGCTAGCTCCTGTCGACGATAAGTGCAGTAGCATTATGCCGGGGCGCGACGCCGACACTGTCGTGTTCAATCCCGACCTTACCCTGGTCGAGACGTATGTGGGTGGCAAGAGCGTCGGCAATGCGTTTGCCGAGTAGCCGCCAAAGAAACGATCCGAGAGGGGATTTAGATGATTTACGGTGCATTGGGCGATATCGAGGAGTACCGCGGAATGCTCAAGGGCCTCGACGTGCTGATCGACTGGCTCGAGGAGAACGACCCGGCGCAGCTCGAGGTCGGCAGCCATCCGATTCTGGGCGACAAGGTCTATGCGAACGTCATGGCTCCCACGACGCGTCCCGAGGCCGAGGCTCACTATGAGACGCATCAGCGCTATCACGACCTGCAGATCGACGTTGAGGGTCGTGAGGCCTTTAAGGTCGCTACGGGCAGCCTGACGCTGGTCCAGGAGTTTGACGAAAAGGACGACTACGATCTGGTCGATTCTGACGCCTCGATCGCCGGCGATCTTGCCGACGACAAGTTTGCGCTGTTCGTTGCCGGCGAGCCTCACATGCCCACGCTCGAGTTCCCGGGCGATGGCGCGCAGCCGGTCAAGAAGATTTGCTTTAAGTTGCTTGCCGACGCCTACTGGGAGGAGTAGCGAGCTGCTCGGCTGAGCTGTTCGTATGCTGGCGTGATTCCCCTATAGAAATCACGCCAGGACCCCGCCAAATGCGTTTTCCCTAGGGGATCACGTTTGGCGGGGTTTTCTGTTTTTGTGTAGAAAGCGGTCAACGTGGCGATGCTTGGATTGGCGGATGTGCGCCCGAAATCGGCAACAAAAAAGCCGCCCGAAGGCGGCTATCTTGTGCAATGGAGCCAGCGACCGGGCTCGAACCGGTGACCCCCGCTTTACGAGAGCGGTGCTCTACCAACTGAGCTACGCTGGCGGCCATGTGATGACGCAACTGAGGCGTCAACGGCTGTCTATGATACGGGACATCGCAAATCCGCGCAAGTGCTCTGACGGCTTTTCTCACTTTAAATGCACTAATATTGGAGACGTGATGTCTCGCTCTTACGGGTCTCAAACAGAATGGGGCAGCCATGGCTCAACCCAAGATCCTACTCACGCGTATCGATGACCGTTTCATTTACGGGCAAGACGTTGAGCTGTGGAACGAGGCCGTGGGCTCCAACCTTGTCCTAATCGTCAACGATGAGATCGCGGCGGACGCTCGCAAGTGGGCCCCTATGAGGGTGGCGACGCCAGAAGGCGTTTGGACGCGCTTTTTCTCGGTGCAAAGGACCATCGACATCATTCATACCGCAACGTCGCGTCAATTGATTCTGATCATGGTGTCCTCACCCGCCGATGTGCTCGTGCTGGTTAAGGGCGGTGTGCCGATCACCAAGATCAGCATCGGCCATATGCGGGCGGGGGAGGGCAAGCGCTCTGTAACGCCTGCCGTTGCCGTAGACGATACGGACATCGCCACCTTCAAAGAGCTGCAAAAGCTCGGCATAGAACTAGAAATCCGCTATCTTCCCAGTTCCGCCCCCGACCCCATCGGCAATCTGTTCAACTGATCCCTTGGGGACGGAGGAAAACGGATTATTGTACCCTTGCGAGGGACGCGCGCGATGCCGCCTGTCAAAACTATGTCCATTTACTACGTTTGATCGGCTATCGTCGAGCATGTCGAATTTGGGAAAAACAAAACCGCAGGTAGATGGCTCGCAAATGTAACAAAAACCGGTGTATGGTCGAGCATCCCGGGCTAAACGTAGTAAATGGGCATAGTTTTGATATGTCACTCATACAGTCACAGCGAAAATGAGCCCAAAAGATGAAAAAGCGCCCGCCGGCGGTGGTGCCGGCGGGCGCTGCTGTGCGATATGTCGCATTGTGGGCTTAGTGCCTCATAAAGTGGTACTCGATCACATTGCTGTAGGGGTGACCCGGGCCCACAATGCCCTGCGGGAACAGCGGCTGGTGCGGCGTGTCGGGGTACATCTCGGCTTCGAGGGCAAAGCCGGCGCCCCAACCATAGTTGGCGTCGTCCTTGGCGTGCTCGTCGCCCAGCCAGTTGCCGGTGTAGAGCTGCACGCCCGGGGCGGTGGTGAAGTAGTCCAGCTCACGGCCGGTCCACATCTCCTCAACATGCAGGGCGCGACGCAGGTTGCGCCCGTACTGATAGCCATCGATGCACAGGCAGTGATCGTAGCCACGGGCTTGCTTAATCTGCGGGTCGTCGGCCTCCAAGCCGGGTGCGACGGGGCGCAGCTCGCGGAAGTCAAACGGTGTTCCCTCGACCGGAGCAATCTCGCCGGTAGGGATGTTCTGCTCGTTAATGGGCAGGTAGTGAGCAGCGTTAGCAACAAAGAAGTGCTCACAGTCCATGCCGGCGTTATGACCGGCAAGGTTAAAGTACGTGTGGTTGGTCATGGACACGTAGGTGGCGCGGTCGCTCTCGCAGCCATACTCGATGCGAAAGACGCCGGTGCGTGTAACGGTAAACACGGCCGTAAAGGTGCGGTTGCCGGGAAGGCCCAGTTCGCCATCCTCAAGCGAGGTGGTCATGCGCACGGCGTTATGGGCCTCGTCGAGCTCAACGTCCCACACGCGTTTATGCAGACCGTGCTCAAGATCGCTGTGCAGGTTGTTGGCGCCCTCGTTGGCGGGCATATGCCAGTCCGTGCAGTCGATGGTAATCGTGGCGCCCGCGGTGCGGTTGGCCACGGGGCCGATGGTCGCGCCAAAGCAGGCGGGGTTGTCAAAGTAATCCTCGAGCTTATCGAAGCCCAGCACCACATCGCGCACGTTGCCGGGAATGTCGGGCACATCGATACCTAGCACGGTGGCGCCATAGTCCATAATGCGAACGCAGATCTCGGGCCCGTTGAGGGTGTAACGATGAACGGGGGTACCGCACGGCGCGGTGCCGAAAAGCTCGGAAGTGATCATTTGGTTCCTAACATCGAGGTATTTCCGACAAACTGTAGCGCGAACAGGCGAGATTATCACTACACCCCACTAAAGCAGAGGGTATTTTTCTCAAAAAAGTGATGATTGGAGCTGTGCGGGCATTCATTTTTGACGCGCACGAGTCTGATACAATTTGTTCGTTACTGTTTGAATGATATGCGCGCAAAGAACGGCGAGGATTCATCGTGATTAAGGCAGAGCGACAGGATAAGGTTCGTCAGCTGCTCGAGGAGCAGGGCACGGTCTCGGTCAAGGAGATTTCGGATGCACTGGGCGTCTCGGATATGACGATCCGCCGCGATCTTGAGGAGCTTGCGAGCCTAGGTGAGATTGAGCGCGTGCACGGTGGAGCCCGTAGCTCGCAGGGCCGTCCCCACGCTATGTTGCGCCACGAGTATTCGCACAGCGAAAAGCGTACCAAGCATGCCGAGGAGAAGTTGCAGATCGCGCGCCGCGCTGTGGAGCTCATCGAGGAGGGTTCGACCATCTTTTTGGGTACGGGCACCACGGTTGAGCAGATGGCTTCGATGCTGCCGGCATTTCGCCTGCGCATCGTGACCAATTCGCTTTCGGTCTTTAACCTGCTCGAGGCGCGCGAGGGCTGCGACCTGTGCCTCGTGGGCGGTATGTACCGTCGCCGCACCGCCGCTTTTGTGGGACCAACGGCCGAGGATACCCTGCGTGCGCTGGGCATCGACGCGGCGTTTATCGGCGCCAACGGCATTCTGGATGGCGACGTGTCTACGTCCAATATGGATGAGGGCCGTATCCAGCAGCTCGCCTTTAGCAAGGCCGACTCGCGCTATCTGATCGCCGATTCTAGCAAAATTGGTAAGCGCGACTTCTACACCTTCTGCCGCCTGGACAGCCTGGACGCCGTGGTGTGCGAGCCGGGTATTACCGCCGAGGATCGTGCC
Source organism: uncultured Collinsella sp. (assembly GCA_938045085.1). GTDB lineage: Bacteria > Actinomycetota > Coriobacteriia > Coriobacteriales > Coriobacteriaceae > Collinsella. The sequence goes on from CALINZ010000197.1 coordinate 45,506, forward strand.
GCCATCGAGGAACACACGCAGGTTATTTGCTAGTTATCGCTACGGGATTGCCAACGGGTGATGCGGGAGGACTTTTACCTCCTGTCATTGTGGAAACCAGCGTGTCAGCGCTACGCGATATGACGCGCAAATAAGGACTCCACTATCAAATCGTCTCAACCTGTAACAGGTAGGGGTGAAACCACCAACCAGATGTTACAGATTGAGACAATTCGGCGGGGCCTACCTTGTTTGTCTCGATCTGTAACGGTTAGGACTTAAAACTCGGCTACGTGTTACAGATCGAGACAAAAGAAAAAGAACATTAGGACTTGAAAATAAAGTTTTGATAAGGGATTCGCCCAGTTAAGACGGTGCGGCAGACAATTGAGATTAGTTTGCCTCCGGAGTCGTAAGCATAATGAGTCAGTTCGATGACCGGAAGTTTTGCAACACCATAATTACTGGCTTCGGAATCGCTAAGCTGACGTGCTCTATAGCTTTCCCTAACAGATTGGATAGACTTGGACAAGTCGTCCATGATTCTGCTAAATGCCTGAAAATCTAACTGGTTATTCGGAACGCGTGACTTTGAAATGAAGAACGTATCAGCGCCTATGAAGCTGCCTTCAAGTTCGTAGGTCAATTCAAGACGCTGAATTTCATCGCGACTTTGACATCCAAATTGTTGGAGCATCATTACGGAAATTGGACGACCTGATGTGAGGCCGCCGAAATGTTTGGTGATGGCATCCGGATCAACGCCATCGCAATGGCTTGTAAAGTCAAAGTCTAAAAGTGAATTGAGCTCGCTAACGCGTTTCGGTGCAACAAACGATCCCTTACCTTGGATTCGATAGATACTTCCACGACGCTCCAGCTCACTCATGGCAAGTCGGACGGTTGTTCTGCTTACGGCGTATTCGTCGCAGAGTTCCATTTCTGTTGGAAGTTTATCGTCTGCTTGATATTCATCGACGATCTGCTTGAGCAGCGCGTCGGTGAGCTGTAAATAGAGTGGCCGTTTTTCGTGTGTATCGAGCATTAGAGCCTCAGTTTGCATGTTGGTTATACCTGATGGTTGCCTCAGTCGGGATGTAACGTGGGCAAGGTAACCTTAACGTATCACAGAGCGGCTCAGCATGACGATCTGATGCCTGTATCCACGAAGGGCTTGTCCGAGCGTGAAGATATTCTGGGGCAGGCAAATACCGTTCATGGAGTCCCCGATATGTTGGAGGTCAGCGCCGGCTGCTTTTGCTGCAAGGCCTATTTTCTTAATGGTCTCGCTGTCGCAGGAGTCTTGACTCGTCCCGTTCGCCGCCATGACGAGAACCTTCTCTTCAATTGACTTGCCTACGTTGTGGGATCGTACAAAGTCTACGATGGCGCGCAGGTCTGCTTCTTGGAAGCAAGGGACGGTGTAGGGGGCTGGCACGAGAAGGATATCGACGCCGAGGTCAACAAACTTGCGCGCAATTTCGAGCGTCATGACAGGTTCTGCAACGCCCGCTCCATGCATTTTTCCGGCTATGACCAGGCCATTGAAATGCTCTTTGGAGAGTTTAATCGAATGGGCGATTGCATCGTTGGAGACGCCGGTTCCAGGGTTGCCCGTCAGGCAGATAAAATCAAATCCGAGTTCGTTAGCCTTTTCTAAGGTCTTGGGAGAGACGCGACGACCCATGGGGATTTCCGTTCGGGATTCAGACATCTCTGCCTCGTTATCAACTGGCTCCAGATTGACGCCAATGGGCCTTCCGCATGCTCGCTTCACCCAAGTGACCGGGTTTTCATTGAGATCATCTGGAATACCGGCAATAACTGGATCGAACACATCGAGCGCGTTAAACAGAAGCAGGTCGGCACCTGCGGCACGTTCGATTTCTGCATTAGTAACGCCGCCGAGAAATTGGGAAGAGGGTACGTTTTCCGCCATGATGGTACGTCCCTCGGAAGCCAGAATTGCCTGTTTTAGATCCATGGGTGACGTGGCGGCAAAATCGGATGCGGACATGTTCAGTAATCGTTTGGGCATTGTTACTTCCTTTGACTAGAACGACAGGCTTGTGACATTGTCTCTAATATTGTTACAACAATATATTCAATATGTTATATCCAATCGGTGAACGGTTGCAAACTTATTGTACTGCTCGGAAAAAATAGGCCCTAGCTGGGAAAACCTTAAATTAATCAACTACCGTTCACCGAATAAGTATTTGAATTCTTGACATATCGACAAAGCGGAAAAAGAATTGGTTATGACAAATCGCGCAAATGATATTACATTTCGCACAAGAACGTATTCACTTACATAAGTGGATACAAACGGGGACGACGACGGTTGAGTCCGGATAAATCGTTGTGTGCCCGGGAATCATGAAAGGATGTGTTATGGACGCTATCGTCAAATTCCTTGAAAAACACCAGCCCCTCTTCGACAAAATCTCGAGGAACATTTATCTGGTGGCGATTAAGGATGGCTTTCTCTCGAATATGCCAATTGTGCTGTTCTCGAGCCTGTTCCTTCTTCTTTCGACGCTCCCTGCCTATGTAGGCATCACGCTTCCGTCTGAGGTGCTGGATTTCTTCAATAAAATCTATGCATATACCATGGGACTTCTTGGCATTATGGTGGCCGGCACCACGGCGAGCTCACTTGCCATGTCGATGAACCGTCGCATGCCTTCGGGTAAATCTCTCAACCCCACCTCGTGCATGGTTTGTGCCATGTGCGGCATGCTCTTGCTATCGGTGACGAACGATGTTGTCTCGATTGGCGGAGCAGATACATCTGTTTTTGAAACCGGCTATATGGGAACCAAGGGTTTTCTCGCTGCGTTCGTAGCCGCATTCTTGACCGTTAATATCTATAAGGTGTGCATTAGCCATAATGTGACGATCAAGCTTCCCAAAGAGGTCCCTGGCTCTATTGCGCAGAGTTTTCGCGATATCTTTGCATTTGGGTTTTCGATCCTTGCGTGCGCTTTTATCGATCTTGCGAGCCGCAAGCTGCTTGCTGTGCCGTTCGCCAATTTGGTATCCGCTCTCATCTCGCCGCTGTTCTCCGCGGTCGACACCTATCCTGGCATGGCGCTTATCGAAGGCGCGGTCGCGCTTTTCCAATTTATGGGTATCCACGGTGCTTCGGTTGTCATGAGTCCGATCAATGCTGCGCTCTACGGCAATACCGTTACCAATCTTGAGGTTTTCCAAGCAGGTGGACACCCGTCAATTGCTCTCACGCAGGACTTTACAAGCTTCATCGGCGGTCTGGGCGGTTCTGGCTGCACGTTCATCGTTCCTATTATCCTGATCATGTTTATGCGCTCCAAGCAGCTTAAAGCTATGGGCAAGGCATCGATTATCCCGGTGATTTTTGGAGTTAACGAGCCCGTTATCTTCGGTATGCCGATTGTTCTCAATCCCTATATGTTCGTGCCCTTCCTAGTGGCTCCTATGGTCAACGCCATTATCGGTAAATTTTTCATTGACGTCATTGGAATGAACGCCCCCATGTATACCATGCCGTGGGCGCTTCCCGGCCCAATCGGTGCATTCCTCACCACGGGTCTCGATCTGCGTTCTCTCGTATTGATGGCAGTGCTGTTGGTCGTTGACTTTGTGATTTACTATCCGTTCTGCAAGGCGTATGACCATCAGCTTTGTTTGGAAGAGTCTGCAAAGGAGACTGCAGGAAACTCGGATGCAGATGCTATTGCCGAACAGGAAAATGTCGCAAAAGCTCTCGAGGCGGTAAAGGACAAGGCGGAGCAGATCCGCGTGCTTGTGCTTTGCCAGGGTGCCGGCACTTCGACTCTCTTGGCAAATGCTCTTCGCGAAGGCGCCGCTGCTAAGGGTATCGATCTGGTTTCTCAGTCCGGTGCGTACGGAAGCCACTATGAGACGATGGATCAGTACAACGTGATTGTTCTGGCGCCCCAGGCACGCATGTACTATGACGCTATGAAGGCCGATACCGATCGCCTTGGAATTAAACTGCTCACCACAAGGGGCAAGGAGTATATCGACCTTACCAACGATCCCGAAGGTGCAATTGACTGGATCGTTCAGGAGCTGGCCAAATAGTGGATGCACTCCGTCGTTGATTCGTCGGTGTATAGTACGGCCCCGCAGCTTATTGAGCTGCGGGGCCGTATTTCGTTACGGGCTTTAGCCTGTGCGGGGCGCGCAGCGCGCCGCATCAGAAACCACCCGC
>CALINZ010000198.1 GCA_938045085.1 uncultured Collinsella sp.
TATTGGACTTCTTTTGATAGATCCACAGAATCTCGTCCATGGCAGACTTAAGCGCCGTACGACGCAGGGTGAGCGCGGGGAACTCCTCGCGCAGATCATAGCGCGCCGTGACACCAAAGTTTTTAATGGTATAGGCAGGGGTGCCGTCCTCCCACACCGGGCGGACCTTTTGGCCCTCGGTGGTGGTGCCATGGTCCAGAATATCGCGGCACATGGTTACAAACTGTTGATCAGCTTTGCTCATTGACCCTCCTGTCAGTCGCCTATAAGCGAGATTTATTGTAGCCCAGGCGCGCGAGTGTCGAATTGGACACTTAGTCCGGCACACGCAATGCACGGCAGCGCGGCTCCGCATGCGGCAACGAGGCATCTTAGCCTTTTTCTGACATATGACAGAAATGCCTTGCGCCCAACGACTAACGCGTTATCCTATTGTTGACATATGTCAGATAAGGAGTGTGCATGGCAGGAAGACGCGAAAAACTGCGCCGCGTCGGGATCATCCCCGAATACCGCGGCTTTACCCCCGATGGCCTGGCCAGCGGTGATGCCATCGACATGACCGTCGACGAGCTTGAGGTGCTGCGCCTGCGCGACCTGGAAGGTCTCAACCAAGAGGCGGTCGCCCAGCAGATGGGCATCGCCCGCGCAACGGTGGCGGCCATTTGCAGCCGCGCACATCGCAAGGTGGCCGATGCGCTGGTCAACGGACGAGCGCTCGTCATCGAGGGCGGCAATATCGCGTACTCCCCCATCGCCACGACGACGGCCGCATGGCCAGCAAAGGAGGTCGGCACCATGAGGGTGGCAACGACGTACGACAACGGCAACATCTTTATGCACTTTGGCCGCAGCGAGCAGTTCAAGATCTACGACATCCAGGATGGCAAGGTGCTCAACGAGCAGGTCGTAGGCACCGGTGGCACCGGCCACGGCGCCTTTGCGGGCCTGCTTGCCAACGGTGGCGTTGACACGCTCATCTGCGGCGGTATCGGCGGCGGCGCCATCAACGCGCTCACCCAGGCTGGCATCACGGTCTATGCGGGCGCCCAGGGCAGCTGCGATGCCTGCGTCGAGGCCCTCATTGCCGGCACGCTCGCTCAGACCGGCGAGGCCACCTGCGACTGCCATGGACATGATCACGAGCACACCCGCGAGCATGGCGAGTCCTGCGACTGCCACGGCCATCACGAGCACGAGGGCCACGAGGGCTGCAGCTGCCACTAACGACAAGCACCTCGTCGAGAACGCGCTTCCACGCGTGCGACAACCAGCGAACAAACGGCTAAGGCCGCCTGGAATACCATCCAGGCGGCCTTAGCCATACACGACTCAATCAAGCCGTTACTTCTTATTACGCATCTGCGCTTCCATCTGGCGCAGCAGGTCCATATCGGACTTGGGGCCGCCCGTTCCCAGGCCGCCCATGCCGCCCAGGCCCATGGCATCCAGGCCGGGAATATTGGGCATGCGCATCTTCTTGCCCTTCTTACCCTTCTTGCCCTTCTTGCCGCCGGCCTGTGCCTGATTGGCCATCGTGCGCATGCGGCCCATCATCTTGTTCATCTCGCCCCACTGCTTCATAAGGCTATTGACCTCTGTGGGAGTCACGCCGGCGCCCTTGGCAATGCGGGCACGACGCTGGCCGTTAATGATGGAAGGACGCAGACGCTCCTCCTTGGTCATCGACATGATGATGGCCTCGTTCTTGTCGAAGATGCCCTCGTCCAGGTTGCCGCCCATCTGGTTAAGCGCACGCTGGCCGCCGGGGAGCATGCCCAGGATGCCCTTCATGCCGCCCATCTTCTTGACGGCCTTCATCTGGTCGAGCATGTCGTTCATGGTGAAGCCCTCGCGCAGCATGCGCTCGGCAGCCTCGAGCTGCTCGGCGTCGGCTGCCTCCTGGGCCTTCTCAATGATGCCGACAACATCGCCCATGCCCAGAATGCGCTTGGCCATACGATCGGGATAGAACGGCTCCAGCGAATCGGGTTTCTCGCCCATGCTCACGAACTTGATGGGCTTACCGGTCACCTGGCGCACGGAAAGCGCGCCGCCGCCACGGGCATCGCCGTCGAGCTTGGAGATGATCACGCCGTCAAAGTCGGTACGCTCGGCGAAGGTCGAGACGACGTTGACAATATCCTGGCCGGTCATGGCATCGACGACCATCAGCACCTGATCGGGCTTGACGGCCTTCTTGATGTCCACGGCCTCCTGCATCATCTGCTCGTCGATCTGCAAACGACCGGCGGTATCGACGATGACCACGTCACGCAGGTGGTCGACGGCCTCCTGGATGGCGCCCTTGGCGATATCGACCGGGTGCGCACCGTCGCCGCGGAAGACCGGTACGCCGATCTCGCCACCGAGCGTGGCCAGCTGGTCGGCAGCAGCGGGACGGTAGACGTCGCACGCGGCGAGCAACGGCGAGCGACCCTGCTTCTTGAGCAGGTAGGCCAGCTTTACGGCAGCCGTGGTCTTACCGGAGCCCTGCAGGCCCACGAGCATGATGACATTGGGAATACGGTTGCTAAAGACGAGCTTGCTCTCGGTGGAGCCGAGCATCTCGGTAAGCTCGTCGAGCACGATCTTGACGACGTTTTGCGCCGGAGAGAGCGACTCCATGACCTCTGCGGTCATGCAGCGCTCCTTAGTCTTGGCGACGAACTCCTTGACAACCTTAAAGTTAACGTCGGCCTCGAGCAGCGCCATGCGAATATCGCGCATGGCCGAAGTAATATCGGCCTCGGTCAGCTTGCCCTTGCCGCGCAGGCGGTCAAATGTGTCGTTGAGGCGATCGCTCAGGGAATCAAACACTAGTCACTCCTTAATTGGACTCGCCCACCAGGGCGCGGCAGAAATCTTTGGCATTGAACTCCTGCAGGTCATCGACCTGCTCGCCCACGCCGATGCGCAGGATCGGGAGCTTGAGCTTCTCGGCCACGGCCATGGCGATGCCGCCCTTAGCCGTGCCGTCGAGCTTAGTCATGATAATACCAGCGCCTCGTTAAACTCGAGCGCCTGGTTCAGACCGTTTTGGCCCGTCGCGGCGTCGATCACAAGCACGACCGAAACCGGCATGGGACCGGCGGCCATATTGGCGGCGCGCTTACGGGTCACATTGACCACCTTGGCAAGCTCGCGCATGAGCTCAGGGCTCGTGTGTAGACGGCCGGCGGTATCGATAAGCACCAGGTCGCTGCCGCGCTTGTCGGCCTCGTCGAGCACGTCGTAGCAAACACTTGCCGGGTCGGAGCCGCGGTCGCGCTTGATGACGGGGACGCCAGCGCGCTGGCCCCACACATCAAGCTGCTCGATGGCGGCGGCGCGGAAGGTGTCGGCCGAACCGATCACCACGTTCTTGCCGCGGGCAGCCATGGCGCTCGCGATCTTACCGACCGTCGTGGTCTTGCCGGCACCGTTAATGCCCACAAACAGCACGCAGCTCGGCGTATCGGAGAACGGATCTCGCTCGATGGGCACAAAGTGCTGCTCAAGCTGCTCGGCCAGGTCGCGGCGAAGCTGCGGAGCGGTCTTGAGGTTCTTCTTGGCCGCGGCATCGCGCAGGTCATCGGAGACCTTGATAGCGACCTCGGCGCCCATGTCACCCATTACGAGGGTGTCCTCCAGGTCCTCCCAAAAATCCTCGTCGACCTCACCGCCAAAGTAGAAGACCTCGTTGAGGGCCTCGCGGCTGCGCTCAAGTCCGCGCGAGAGAGCATCGAAGAATCCCATTATGCATTCACGACCTTTCCGGTTTCGCGATCGAGTTTTTGCGAGACGACGCGACTGACGCCGTCGGCTTGCATCGAGACGCCGTAGAGAACGTCAGCATCCTCCATAGTACGGCGCTGATGCGAGATTACCAAGAGCTGCGTATCGGAACGCAGCACATCGAGGGCGCCGATGAGCTTGGACAGGTTGGCGTCGTCGAGCGCCGCCTCGACCTCGTCCAGCACATAGAACGGCACCGTGCGCGTACGGTATACGGCAAAGAGCAGAGCGAGCGCCGTCAGGCTCTTCTCGCCACCGGACATGAGCATCATCTTGGTGATACGCTTGCCGCGCGGCTGCGCCACGACCTCAATGCCCGTCTCGGCAGGATGCTCGGGATCGGTCATCTCAAGGTGAGCCTGACCACCCGGGAAGAGCATGGCGAAGATCTCGCGGAAGTTCGCGTCGACCTTCTCAAACGTCACCAGGAACGCCTTGCGCATCTTGCGGTCAATCGCCACGGTGATCTTGGTGAGCGCCTTGCGCGCGCTCTCCAGATCGGCCAGTTGCTCCTCGATGTAATCGGCGCGGCGCTTGAGCTGCTCGTACTCCTCCATGGCAACCTGGTTCACGGGGCCCAGATTGTTGATTTGGCGCACGAGTTGGTTGAGCTCGCGCTCGGCAGCGTCACGATCGGTGGGCGCCGGCAGCATGAGCGCTTCCTCGAGCACCGTAGTGCCATCAGCGGCGATGGCCTTGATGGCAGCCTCTACCTGCACCTCGAGCTTGCCGCGTGCGACCTTGAACTCGTTTTGCGTCGCCGTGGCAGCATCGACCCGCTCCTTGGCGCGGGCGACCTCGGTCTTGGCGTCCTCGATGGTCTTCTTGAGCGAAGCCGAGTCCGCCTCCTCAAGCGTTGCCTGATCGCGCAAGCGCGCAGCCCAGTCCGAGGCGCGCTCCAACAGGGCAGAATAGCGCTCGTGCATGGGATCGACGCGAAGGCGCAGCAGCTCAAGCGAGCGCGAGGCCTGGCGTGTTCCGTGGATACGGCGGTCGATGCCTTCCAGGCGATGCTCAAGATCGGGCACGCGGCCCTTCAGCGAACGCAGGCGCTCGCTCGTCTGGGCCAGGCGCACCTTAGCATCGGCGAGCTTGCCGGCTGCCTCGGAATCATCACGGCGCACGCGATCGAGCTCATCATTGGCCTCGGCAATCTGCAAGCCTAAGTCGCTCGCCTGCGCACGGGACTCGTCACGCGAACGAGTGAGCTCGTCCACGCGCGGACGTGCGGCACGAACGGCCTCTGCGGCCTGCTCGCGGCGCTTGGAAATGCGCACGCGCTCGACCTCGGCATTGTTGGCACTCTGCTCCAGGCGGCCAATCTCAGAGAGCAGCGAGCGGCGCTCGCCCTCAAGACGGGCAATCTCGCCGGCGGCATCGCCCTCGGCAGCACGGGCCTCCTCGACGGCCGCATTGGCCTCGACGACCTGATCAGAAACATGCTCAAACGCGGCAGCAAGATCGGGCTCCAGGCCTTCCAGCTCGCGGATACGACGCTTGCGCTCCAGGGCGCCCGAAGCCTCGCCGGCATCAAGCCCCACGCGAACCAGGCCGCCGCAGGCAACGCGTGCGCCATCGGGAGTCACATAGGTCACGCCATCAACGACCGGCGCGGCAAGGGCGGCAGAAAGGTCATCGACCACGTAATAGCCGCCAAGCAAGGCCTCGACGACCGGACCGTAGCCGGCACGCACGGACAGGCGATCAACAAGACGGGTACCGGCGGCGCCCTCGGCGGCCGAAGAGCCGCTCACGCCGCGCGAAACCAGCAGCGCCTCGCCCGAGGCCTTTTTCTGGTCCAGGGCAGCGCGACCGGCACGCTCAAGTGCGGCAGCGTGAGCCTCGCGTTCGCGGCGGCGATGCAGTGTTTGAACGGGCAGATGGATTTTTCCGTCATGCTGATGTTCGTCTTCTTCTCGTTCAGCATCTTTGCGAGCCTTGAGCCCATCAGCGACAGCGCGCATACGCTCGGCGTCATCGACGACGCGATGGACCAGCTCGACGCGCTCAGAGGTGAGCACTTCATCGACGCGGACGGCCACGATGTGAAGCTCGGCCGCTACGACATCCGCTTCGACCACGTCGACTTCGGCTACGATAAGCGAAAGATCCTCAAGGACGTGTCGTTTACCATCCCCGAGAAGACCTCGACC
>CALINZ010000199.1 GCA_938045085.1 uncultured Collinsella sp.
GAATCTTCCCGCAGGACAGAAGGAGGCCCCGCCGCACGTAGTGCGCAGCGGGGCCTCCGACATGTCCGAGGACGATTCTAGGGCTAACGGGCAGGGGCCCGCCGAACCAAGTTAGGCAGCCGGGCAGATCTTCTTGAAGAGCTCGATGACGTCGTCGAGCGTCGCCTCGCGCGGGTTACCCGGGAAGCAGGCGTCGGCCATGGCGTCCTTGGCCAGGACCTCGATCTCGTCAGCCTTCATGGCCTCGCAGACGTGCGGGATGTTCACGTCGGCGGAGAGCTGCTTGACGGCGGCGATGGCGGCATCGGCGGCCTCGTCGGTGCTCATGCCCGTGGTGTCAACGCCCATGGCGACGGCGACCTTGGCCAGGCGCTCGGCGCAAACCGGCTTGTTGAACTCCATGGCGATCGGCAGCAGCATGGCGCAGGCGACGCCGTGCGGGGTGTCGTAGTGAGCGGACAGGGTGTGAGCCATGGCGTGGTCGATGCCCAGGCCGACATTGGAGAAGCCCATGCCGGCGACATACTGGCCAAGAGCCATGCCCTCGCGGCCGGAGCCGGGCTGACCGGACTTGGCCTCGGCAACGGAGTCGCGCAGGTTCTCGCTGATCAGCTTAATAGCCTCAAAGTGGAACATGTCGGAAAGCTCCCAAGCGCCCTTGGTGGTGTAGCCCTCGATGGCGTGGGTCAGTGCGTCCATGCCAGTGGAAGCGGTCAGGCCGGCGGGCATGGAAGCCATCATGTCGGGATCGACGACAGCAACCTCGGGGGCATCGTTGGTGTCGACGCACACGAACTTGCGGACCTTCTCGGGGTCGGTGATGACGTAGTTGATGGTCACCTCGGCAGCAGTACCGGCGGTCGTCGGCACAGCGATGGTGAACACGGCGTGGTTCTTAGTGGGAGCAACGCCCTCGAGGCTGCGGACATCGGCGAACTCGGGGTTGTTGATAATAATGCCGATGGCCTTGGCGGTGTCCATGGAGGAGCCACCACCGATGGTCACGATAGCGTCAGCATCGGCGGCCTTGAAGGCCTCGACGCCGTCCTTGACGTTCTGGATGGTGGGGTTGGGCTTAATCTCGGAGTAGAGGCTCCAAGCGATGCCGGCAGCGTCGAGCTCGTCGGTCACCTTGGCGGTAACGCCAAACTTGACCAGATCGGGGTCGGAGCAGACGAAGATCTTCTTGTAGCCGCGACGCTGGAGCTCGCCGGGGATCTCCTTAATGGCGCCGGAACCATGATAAGAGATGGTATTGAGAACGAAACGATTAGCCATTGATAGCCTCCCATCGTGTGCGGGGCACCCATTACGCCCCACGCTATGAGTCCCATCCTAACGCTTTTGAAACAAAAAACGCGTGAGAACGTCAAACTATTTAAAGCGTTTCAACAGATGACGAAAAATAATGCGGCGAAGGGACAGCCCCTTTGCCGCATTCGGTTACTTTCGGCAGCCCTCTTTCCAAGCCTCGGCCGCAACCTTCCAGCGTAAGCGCAAGTCGCGCTCGCGGTCGATAAACATGATGGCAAACGCGACAAACAGCAGCAAGCTCGCCACGACGATGGCATGCAGGCCCATGCGCTCAATGCACCAGTTGCCCAACACGGCGCCAAACACAAAGGTAAAGATCACGCCAAAGTACAGCAGGCCGTTTTCCAAAAAGCCGCGCCTGTGGGTGATGATGTAATCGTCCACGTTTTGCAGCGCGTTGCGCAAGTTGCCGATGCACATGGTCGTAGCGATGCCGTGACCGTGAATCTTGCGGAAGCTCTCGACCTGCATGCCGCAGGCAAACGAGGTGAGGCAGTTGGCGAGCAGGTTGAAATTGCCGCCCGGGATAAAGCTCACTCCCAACAAGATAACGGCTTCAAAAAACACCGTCACCTGACGCCAGTGGATCACGCTGCCAAAACGCTCGTGTACCAGGTCGGCAAGCATAATGCCCACAGCAAACGAAACCACAGGGAAGAAGTAGCGCCCCGCAAGTGCCCAATTGCCCTCCGAGATGCTCACGCCCACGAGCAGGATGTTGCCCGTCTGCGCGTTGGCGAAAACATGGTCGCGCCCAATGTACGAATAAACGTCCATAAAGCCACCGGCAAGCGCCAAGATGATGCCCAGCTCAATAGACTCCGATATCTGTTTGGCACGCTGCATCGCCGTGCATCCTCCTTGTTGACGACCCTCTCGTGCGTTGGCGGAAACATAACCGCCGTTCATACTGTAACCCATTGACAACATGGCGTGCGCGCGAGACGGGTTCTCCAACGCGCAGATACACAGTCTGGAAACAAACGACTGGCTCAGCGACGCTCTCACTCACCAGCTCATGTACTCCACCAGTCTTTTTAGCGCCGTCCCAAAAAGACTGGTTACAATTACGTGCAGCATACAGACACCGGGAGGGATCGTGGCAAAAAAGCCTCAGCACGCTCAGAACAGCCAACGCGGACAGCAGGGCAAACAGGGCCAGCAGCAAAAGCGCGGCGGCAAGGCGCAGGCCACGGTCGCCCGCACCAAGCATTCCCAAGCGACGCCCGTCCGTCCTTGGCGTCCAGGCCGCGATAAGTTCCTCCCCGTCAGCCGCGCCGACATGGATGCGCGCGGCTGGGACCAGTGCGACTTCGTCTATATCTGCGGAGATGCCTACGTGGACCATCCGAGCTTTGGCATGGCTATCATCAGCCGCGTACTCGACGCGCACGGTTACAAAGTGGGCATCATCTGCCAGCCCGACTGGACCGACCCCGCCAGCATCACTGCGCTCGGCGAGCCGCGCCTGGGGTTTCTCGTCAGTGCCGGCAACATGGACTCCATGGTCAACCACTATTCGGTGACCAAGCACCGCCGCCACACCGACGCCTATACCCCCGGCGGCGAGGAAGGTCACCGCCCCAACCGTGCCGTCACGGTCTACGGCAATCTCATCCGTCAGACGTTCAAGGACGCCCCCATCATCATCGGCGGCATCGAGGCAAGCCTGCGCCGACTGGCCCACTACGACTACTGGCAGGATAAGCTCAAGCGCTCGGTGCTGCTCGACTCGGGCGCCGACATCCTCATCTACGGCATGGGCGAGCACGCGATTGTCGAGATCGCCGACGCGCTCGACGCGGGGCTGCCCGTCGATCAGATCACCTATATCAACGGCACCGTCTACCGCACCAGCTCGCTCGACGAGGTCTACGACTACGACCTGCTGCCCAGCTGGGACGACCTTGCCGCCGACAAGCTCAATTACGCGCGCAGCTTTAACGTACAGCAGCAGAACATGGACCCCATCACCGGGCATCGTCTGGTAGAGCCCTACCCCAACAGCGTCTATGTGGTGCAGAACCCACCGTCGGCCACGCTCACCACCGACGAGATGGACGAGGTGGCCGAACTCCCCTACGCACGCGACTGGCATCCCGACTACGACGCGGCAGGCGGCGTGCCAGCCTTTGCCGAGATCAAGTTTTCCATTAGCTCCAACCGCGGTTGTTTTGGCGAGTGTTCGTTTTGCGCCCTCACCTTCCACCAGGGCCGCGTGTTGCAGATGCGCAGCCACGACTCGATCATGCGCGAGGCCGAGCTGCTCACACGCGATCCCGAGTTTAAGGGCTACATCAACGACGTAGGCGGACCGACGGCCAACTTTAGCCGTCCCGCCTGCGACAAGCAGCTCAAGCACGGCGTGTGCAAGAACAAGCGCTGCCTATGGCCGAGCGTGTGCAAGAACATGGTGGTCGACGAGAGCGGCTACACGCAGCTGCTGCGCGACCTACGCCAGCTGCCGGGCGTCAAGAAGGTCTTCGTCCGCAGCGGCATCCGTTTTGACTACACTATGGCCGATGCCTCGGACGAGTTTTTGCGCGAGCTGCTGGAGCACCATGTCTCGGGCCAGCTACGCGTGGCGCCCGAGCATGTGAGCGACGCGGTGCTCTCCGTGATGGGCAAGCCGAGCCGCGCCGTCTACGATGCGTTCTGTCGCAAATTTGAGCGCCTGAACCGCGAGTACGGACTCAAGCAGTACGTGGTGCCGTATCTGATCTCGAGCCACCCCGGCTCGACGATGAAGGAAGCCGTGGACCTTGCCGAGGCCGTGCGCGACATGGGCTACATGCCCGAGCAGGTGCAGGACTTCTACCCTACGCCGTCCACCATGTCGACCTGCATGTACTACACCGGCGTGGACCCGCGCACCATGGAGCCGATCTACGTGGCGCGCGACCCGCACGAGAAGGCTATGCAACGCGCGCTCATCCAGTATCGCAAGCCCGAGAACTACAAGCTGGTACGTGAGGCGCTGGAGAAGGCCGGCCGCCGCGATCTGATCGGCTACACCAAGCATTGCCTGATCCGTCCCGTGCCGCCGCGACCGGGCGAGACGTCTGCTGGCGGCGGACATGGCGCCGGCAATAAGGGCGGCAAGGCCCACGGTGGCGCTGGCGGCGCCGGCAAGGAGCCTAAGGGCAGCAAGGGTCACGGCGGCATGTCGCGCGCGCAGAACACTGCCGGCCGCAACCGCGCGGCCCAGGGACGGCAGGGCGCCAACGGAGGCGGCAGGCGCAACTAAGGCAGCGGTGCCGTCGCTATGTCCGTCTCGCATGCGTGGCGCAGTGAGCGCATCGCCTCCACGAGGATGATGCCGGCGATGGCAACCGTGACCGCCACGTCGAGCGGCGTGTTCACAAACCAGAGCATCGTCATGAGATACGACCCGGCATTAAAGGCAAAGTGCAGCAGGATCGTGTAGCGGAGCTTTCCGGTGGTCACGAGCACCCAACCAAAAATGAGGGCGGCGGCGCCCGCATAGCAGCCCTGCACCCAGTTCAT
>CALINZ010000200.1 GCA_938045085.1 uncultured Collinsella sp.
TTTGGATCACACGCTCGTGGGCTATGAACTCACGGCGGGGGAGCGCCCGGACCATTTAGTGCTCATGCTCGACACCCATGCCGACAACGAGGGCTCCATGCGTCCGGAAATTTTGCTTTCTGCTGCTGATGTTTTGTTGCAGGGCTTGACCCCGGGCGTGGATGCACCTATTGTTTCCACCGGTATGCAAGACCTCGTGACCATCTGCTCCTACGATGTCGAGCGTCAGAATCAAGCATGCGAGGACGACGAGGGCCGACTCGTCAGCCCCATACCTGTGCGAACTTGTGGATTTGCTCCACATACTCGTTGACGGGGGTATTTTCGCCTGCTACTATATTCGGCTGTTGCACTAACTGATGCATGAAGGGCAAGTAAACATGTACGCAATCGTTAACACGGGCGGCAAGCAGTACAAGGTCGCCACCGACGATGTCATCACCGTCGAGAAGATCGAGGGCAATGAGGGCGACAAGGTCACCCTGCCGGTTATCTTCCTCAACGATGGTAAGAAGATCGTCACCGATCCCGACAAGCTGGCCAAGGCCAAGGTTACCGCTCAGATCGTTGAGCAGTTCAAGGGCGAGAAGCAGCTGGTCTTCAAGTTCCACAAGCGTAAGCGCTATCGTCGTCTGAAGGGTCACCGTCAGCAGCTCACCAAGCTGAAGATCGTGAAGGTCCAGGCTACGTCCCGCGCCAAGAAGGCTGTCAAGGCAGAGGCCGAGGCTGTTGCCGAGGCTCCCGTCGCCGAGTAGATTACACTCGTAACGAAAGAGTAGGTATACACAATGGCACACAAAAAAGGACTCGGTTCCTCCCGTAATGGCCGTGACTCCCGCGGTCAGCGCCTTGGCACGAAGCGCTATGCCGGCCAGACGGTAACCACGGGCACGATTCTCGTCCGTCAGCACGGCACGCACATCCACCCGGGTGAGAACGTTGGCCGTGGTAAGGACGACACGCTGTTCGCGCTGGTCGACGGTACCGTTGAGTTCCACAAGGGTATCAAGCACAGGGTCAGCGTACGCCCGCTCGCGAACGCGTAATTCACCCTTCATAGAGCACATATGTGGGAGGCACTTGAGTTTTAGGATTCAAGGGTCTCCCTCTTTTTTGTAGGAGGCGATTCTGTTGTCACAGTTCACCGATATCAGCCGCATTAACGTGTGCGGCGGCGACGGCGGAGCCGGATGCATGTCGTTTAGGCGCGAGGCATTTGTCCCCAAGGGCGGCCCCGATGGCGGCGACGGCGGTCGTGGCGGCAATGTCGTCATCCAGGCCGATGCTCAGCTGTCTTCGCTGATCGATTACCGCTTTAAGCATCACTTTCGCGCCGAGCGCGGCACGCACGGGCAGGGTGCCCGTCGTAACGGCAAGAGCGGCGAGGACCTGATTCTCAAGGTCCCTATGGGTACCGTGGTGCGCGAGCTCGATCCCGAGACGCAGACCCCGATGTTTGAGATTGCCGACCTGGTGCACGACGGCGAGCGCGTCGTCGTGGCGCCCGGCGGTGCCGGCGGTCTGGGCAACACGCACTTTGTGACGTCGGTGCGTCGCGCTCCGGCCTTTGCCCAGTTGGGCGAACCGGCCGAGGAGCACTGGATCGAGCTCGAGATGAAGCTTATGGCCGATGCCGCGCTCGTGGGCTTTCCCTCCGTGGGTAAGTCATCGCTCATCGCGCGCATGAGTGCCGCCCGTCCCAAGATTGCTGACTACCCGTTTACCACGCTCGTGCCGAACCTCGGCATGGTGCGTGCCGGTGAATATTCTTACGTCGTTGCCGACGTCCCCGGTCTTATCGAAGGCGCGAGCGAGGGTAAGGGCCTGGGTCACCAGTTCCTGCGCCACATTGAGCGTACCAAAGTGCTGATCCATGTAGTGGATGCGGCAGGAACGGAAGGCCGTGATCCGATCGCGGACATTTATGCGATCAACAAGGAACTTGAAGCATATAATCCGGAACTTTTAAAGAAACCGCAGGTAATTGCAGCCAATAAGATCGATGCCATTCCAAACGGTGAGAATGAGATCTTAGACAAGCTCAGAGCAGAATTTGAACCGAA
>CALINZ010000201.1 GCA_938045085.1 uncultured Collinsella sp.
GAGATCCCGCGCTCGGGCATTACGGTCAATCTGGCACCGGGCGATATCCGAAAGACCGGTAGCGGCTTTGACCTGCCGATAGCCATTGCGGTGCTTGCGGCCGATGGGCAGATTCCCCGCGACAATCTCGACCGCTGCCTCATTGCCGGCGAGCTCGGCTTGGATGGCACGGTGCTTCCCGTCAAGGGCGAAGTAGCGTTTCAGCTGCTGGCTCGCGACATGGGGTTGTCTTTTATCGCCGGTAGGTCCGACCAGCATGTTCCGCTTTCGGGGGTCGACTGCGGTTTTATCGACCATCTGTCGCAGCTTGCCCGCGGTATGGGCGAGGCAGCTCGGCATTATCTGGATTCTGAAGTGCTCGAGGCCACCTTTGAGCCCGAGCTCGATTATGCCGACGTGTTGGGGCAGGAGGTCGCCAAGCGTGGCATGGCGCTTGCGGCGGCAGGGGAGCTGGGCTTGCTTATGATCGGGTCTCCGGGATCGGGCAAGACCATGCTTGCGCGCCGCATGACGGGTATCTTGCCCGAGCTTTCCGTCGAGGATCAGCAAGAGGCGCTGTGTATCCATTCGGTCTTGGGTGAGAATATCGATGGCCTGCTTGCGGGGCATCGGCCGTTTCGAAGTCCCCATCACAGCATTTCGACAGCGGGCCTTATTGGCGGGGGGCGCCCGGTGCATCCGGGCGAGATCAGCCTTGCCCATGGCGGCGTGCTCTTTTTGGACGAGCTTGCCGAGTTTCCCACCGGTGTGCTGCAGACGCTTCGTCAGCCAATCGAGCGCGGCTATGTCAGGATCGTGCGCGTCGATGGCGCCTTTACGTTTCCCT
Organism: uncultured Collinsella sp.; assembly: GCA_938045085.1. Classification (GTDB taxonomy): domain Bacteria; phylum Actinomycetota; class Coriobacteriia; order Coriobacteriales; family Coriobacteriaceae; genus Collinsella. The sequence continues at coordinate 827 of CALINZ010000201.1, forward strand.
CGCGCTTTCAGCTGCTTGCGGCGAGCAATCCCTGTCCCTGCGGCTTTTTGGGCGATCGCGAGGTCCCGTGTCGCTGTTCGGCATCGATGGTCGAGCGCTACCGGTCCAAGCTGCGCGGTCCCTTGGCCGACCGTATCGACCTGATGCTCGATGTGACCCGCCCCGATCCGCAGGTGATTATCGAGGGCGCCGAGGGCATGTCGTCGGCCGAGCTGCGCGACTACGTTGTCCGCGGTCGGGCTTTTCGTGCCTGGCGCGAGTCCCGTATGGATGATGCGGATGCCGAGGCCGAGCACGATGAGTCACGGTCCATTGACGGCGTCGTGTCGACCTTTGCACTCGACGAGGCCGCCGAGAAATGCGTACTTGGCCTGTCGAAACGCACTCATCTCACGGGGCGCGGCATCGTGCGCCTGGTTCGCATCGCGCGCACGATTGCCGATGTCGCAGAAAGCGAGCGGGTGACGCAAGACCACGTGCTCGAGGCGGCGATGTACCAGGGAAGGAGGGATCAGTGATGGGTGAGGAGACTTTTGAGCTGCATCCCGGTGATGCGTTGTATCCAGATACCGTTTTGGAGCTCTCTGATGTACCCCAGACGCTGTTCGTGCGTGGCGACCCGGAGGTGCTTTCGACGCCGGCGCTCTCCATCATCGGCGCTCGCAAGGCCTCGCCGTACGGCCTGGCCGTGGCAGAACTGGCCGCGAAAGTTGCGGTCGAGGCGGGGGTGACGGTGGTCTCGGGCGGCGCGGTCGGCTGCGACCAGGCCTCGGGTTGGGCCGCGGTCAACGCCGGTGGCAGGCACGTCGTGGTGTTGGGTACGGGCGCCGACGTGGTCTACCCGCGCTCGAGTGCGGGGCTCATCGCGCGCACGATCGATACGGGCGGCGCGGTCGTGTCCATCTCGCCTTGGGGTATGGGGCCACGTAAGTTTGCCTTCCCGCGGCGTAACCGGGTGATTGCCGCGCTTTCGCAGGCGCTCTTCGTGTCGGAGGCTGGCATGCCTTCGGGCACGTTCTCGACGGCGGAGGCCGCCATGGACCTGGGGCGCGAGCTTCTTGCCGTGCCGGGTTCGATTTTGTCACCCGAGTCGCGCGGTACCAACTACCTCATTGCCAACGGGGCCTGCTGCATTATTGACGAGGAGTCAATTGAGATGGCCATCTCGCGAATCTACGGCACCCTGCGCTATTCGCGTCCTGATGCACCCGGTATCGCAGATCTGGACCCCACGCAGCAGACTGTGATGCATGCGCTCATCGCCTCGCCGCTCAAGGTCGACGACATCGCGGCACTCGTCTCGCTCGATGCCGTCGGCGTGCTCAAACTTCTGGGTTCGCTCGAACTCGAGGGCCTCATCGAGCGCATGATGGATGGAAGGTATGCGCCCTCCAAGTTTGCCCTTCACGCCCAGACGCCCTTCGGTCACAATGGAAAACGTGTCAATTAGAAAGGTGTTTGCAGATGCTGTTTGATCAGGTGACGGTTATCGGTGGCGGTCTGGCGGGATCGGAATGCGCGATTCAGCTGGCAGATCGCGGGCTCGCCGTAAAGCTGTGCGAGATGCGCCCGCAGGTAAGCTCTCCTGCCCACCATACCGATCACTTGGCGGAGCTCGTCTGCTCCAATTCGTTTAAGTCGACCCGTCCCGATTCCGCCGCCGGCCTGCTGAAGGCCGAGCTCGAGCGCATGGGCTCGGTGCTGCTCGACTGCGCTCATCGCGCCGCCGTTCCCGCTGGTGGCGCCCTGGCGGTCGACCGCGTCAAGTTTTCCGAGCTTGTCGAAGCCGAGGTTGCCGCCCGCCCCAATATCGAGGTTGTCCACGGTGAGGTTACCCAGATCCCCGAGGGCCACGTGGTCATTGCCGCAGGGCCCTTGTGCTCGCCGGCATTGAGCGAGGAGGTCATGAAGCTCGTCGGTGGTGACGCCCTGGCGTTCTTTGACGCGGCCGCCCCGATTGTCGATGCCTCGACGCTCGATATGGGCGTGTTGTTCTCGCAGTCGCGCTACGAGGAACAGGGGAGTGGCGACTATCTCAATGCCCCGCTCAACAAGGAAGAGTACGAGGCCTTTATCGAGGCGCTCACTACGGCCGATCGCGTGGTGCTCAAGGATTTTGAGGGCGGGGACCTATTCCAGGCCTGCCAGCCTGCCGAGGAGGTTGCGCGTACGGGCAAGGATGCCATCCGTTTTGGTGCCATGAAGCCCGTCGGGCTCACCGACCCGCGCACCGGTCGCCGTCCCTGGGCGGCAATTCAGCTGCGCGCCGAGAACAAGGAGAAGACCGCCTATAACCTAGTTGGCTTCCAGACCAACCTGACCTTCCGCGAACAGAGGCGCGTCTTCCATATGGTTCCCGGACTGGAGAACGCCGAGTTCTTCCGTTACGGCGTCATGCACCGTAACACCTTTGTTGATGCGCCGCACGTGCTCGATGGCACCTTTGCCGTGCCCGGCACGAGCGTGCGTCTTGCCGGCCAGATTACCGGTACTGAGGGGTACATGGAGGCCGTTGCGACGGGTCTACTCGCCGCGCTCAACACCTATGCCGAGGCTATCGGTGCTGCGGGCGTCGAGCTGCCGCGCGTGGGCGCCCTGGGCGCGCTCGTGGGGTATGCGACCGACCCGGCTACGGTGGGCTACCAGCCCATGCACGTCAACTTTGGCCTCGTGCCGCCGCTCGAGGACGGTAAGCGTCGCAGCAAGCGCGATCGTTACCAGGCCTACGCGGACCGGGCCCTTAAGGCCCTGGATGCCTATCTGGAAACGCGCTCCGATCTGTTTGGAGGCGAGAGGTCATAGCCTTTGACCTGTACGATGCCGTCGACTCGTTCATCGCCTACATTGCACGCGTCGAGGGGCTCGCTCCCAATACGGTAACGGCCTACGCCTCGCGGCTCGAGCGCTTCGCCGCGTGGTGCGACCGCGAGGGCATCGACGCTCGCGTCGCCGACGTACGGACCGTTCGCTCCTATTTGGCCGAGCTGTCGCGTGGCCAGGTGGCGGCTCGGACCCTTGCGGCGCATCTGTCTGCCATTCGCTCGCTCTATCGGTGGATGGCTGCCGAGGGAATCGTTGAGGGCGATGCGGTCTCGGCGATATCCTCGCCCAAACTGCCGCGCGATCTTCCCGGTGTGCTGACGACCCGGCAAGTCGAGGCGTTGCTCGAGGCCCCCGACACCTCGACGCCTTCGGGGCTGCGTGATGCAGCGATGCTCGAGCTGCTCTATGCCTCCGGCGCGCGAATCTCGGAGCTCGCGGCGCTCAACGTGGAGTCCATTGCTTGGTCAGAGCGAACGCTGCGACTTTGGGGCAAGGGGAGCAAGGAGCGTATCGTGCCCCTCTATCGGCGCGCTCTCGAGGCGACTCGTCGCTATATTGAGGAGGGGAGGCCACATCTCCTTGTGCAGGCAAAGCGTGTCGATAGTGCGAACGGCGTGCATCCGTTGTTTATCTCGGCGCGCGGAAACCGCATGAGTGCCGCCATGCTCAGAAGGCGGTTCCACATGCTTGCGGCACTTGCCGGCATTCCTGCCGACATCGCCCCGCATGCGATGCGCCACACCTTTGCGACCGACCTGCTCGAGGGCGGCGCGGATCTGCGCTCGGTTCAGGAGCTGCTGGGGCATGCGAGCTTGTCCACGACGCAGATCTATACGCACCTCACGCCCGACCGACTCAAGCGTGCCGTGAGTCAGGCACACCCCCGCGGCGAGTAGGAGAAGGGCCTCCCGCGCCGCACCGAGGTGTGTGGTTTTGATTGCGGGTTGGCAGGAAGAGGCAATCCTGCTATCATTCATCGGGTTGCTTCACGGCAACATGTTTTTATCACGCACGCGCGGCTACTTCATACCGTGGTGCCCGGGCTTTGGTAGCACATGTCCGGGTTGGTTATGGAGGATGACCCCGCGCGGAGGCAAACCACAGGAGGTTTAACATGGCTACCAAGATTAATATCCGCACCCTGCTCGAGGCCGGCTGCCACTTCGGTCACCAGACCCGTCGCTGGAACCCCAAGATGAAGCCGTTCATCTTCGGTGAGCGCAACGGCATCTACATCCTCGACCTCAAGCAGACCATCCTTGACGCCGACCAGGCCTACACCTTCGTCAAGAACGTCGCCAAGGGCGGCAACGTGCTGTTCGTCGGTACCAAGAAGCAGGCTCAGGAGGCCGTCAAGAACGCCGCAGAGCGCGCCAACATGCCTTACATCAACCAGCGTTGGCTCGGCGGTATGCTGACCAACTTCGTCACCATCCGCTCCCGCATCAACCGCATGGAGGAGCTTGAGGCCATGGTCGAGGACGGCCGCATGGCAGTGCTGCCCAAGAAGGAGCAGGCTGTGCTCGGTAAGGAGCTCGCTAAGCTCCAGACCAACCTCGGTGGCGCCCGCGACATGAAGGGTCTGCCCCAGGCTCTCTTCGTCATCGACACCAAGCGCGAGGAGAACGCCATCAAGGAGGCCCAGCGCCTGAACATCCCCGTCGTCGCTCTGATCGACACCAACTCCGATCCCGACGAGGTCGAGTACGGCATCCCCTGCAACGATGACGCCATCTCCGCTGTTACCCTTATGTGCGAGCTCATGGCCGACGCCTGCCTCGCTGGCTCCGGCAAGGAGCAGGTCTCCGAGGCCGAGATGGCCGCCGAGCCCAAGGCCGAGTAAATCAGTCCTATTTAAGTCTTTTTCATCTCTTTGAAAGGAACCACAATGGCCCAGATTACTGCCGCTATGGTCAAGCAGCTCCGCGAGATGACCGACTCCCCTATGATGGAGTGCAAGAAGGCTCTCGTCGAGGCTGACGGCGACATGGATGCCGCCGTCGACGTTCTGCGCAAGAACGGCCTCGCCAAGGCTGCCAAGAAGGCTGGCCGTGAGACCAACGAGGGCGCTGTCGCCGCGTTCGTCTCCGAGGATGGCAAGACCGGCGCTCTGCTCGAGCTCTCCTGCGAGACCGACTTCGTCGGCTCCAACGCCAAGTTCACCGGCTTTGCTTCCAAGGTCGCCGAGGTTGTCGCTACCACCGAGCCTGCTGACGTCGACGCTCTGCTCGAGAAGCCGATGGGCGAGGAGACCGTTTCCTCTGAGCTCACCGAGATGATTCACATCATGGGCGAGAACATGAAGATCTCTCGTTTCGCCGCCCGCAAGGCCGAGAACGGTGCCCTCGCTTCTTACATCCACATGGGTGGTAAGATCGGCGTCCTCGTCGAGTTCGCTTTCGAGAAGGCCGAGACCGCTCAGGCTGACTCCTTCAAGACCTTCGCTCACGACGTCGCCCTTCAGGTTGCCGCCGTCGCCCCGATCTGCGCTACCCGCGATCAGGTTCCGGCTGAGACCGTCGATCACGAGAAGCAGATCTACATGGCTCAGGCCGCCGAGTCCGGCAAGCCCGAGGCCATTCAGGAGAAGATGGCTGTTGGCCGTCTGGAGAAGTTCTACAAGCAGTCCGTGCTCACCGAGCAGGAGTTCATCAAGGACAGCTCCCTCACCATCAAGAAGTACGCTGAGCAGGTCTCCAAGGAGCTCGGCGATACTATTACCGTCGTTGCCTTCGACCGTCTGGTCCGTGGCGAGTAAATAAGCTCTTGTAGCTGGTAATGAGCAGGCTGTGGGTTTTACTCACAGCCTGCTTTTTCATGGCTCTTATCAGAGCCTTTGATATCATATTGAGAGTCTAATTAAAGGAGGATCGCTTTGTCCGACATCCGATATAAACGCGTGCTTCTTAAGCTTTCCGGCGAAGCACTGATGGGCGACGGCCAATACTGCATCGACCCCAAGGTTACCGACCATCTTGCCAAGCAGGTCAAGGAGCTGCTTGCCGTTGGCCATGAGGTCGGCGTCGTTGTCGGCGGCGGCAACATTTTCCGCGGCATGGCCGGCACTGCCGGTGGCATGGAGCGCGCCCAGGCCGACTACATGGGCATGCTGGCAACCGTTATGAATGCGCTCGCCCTGCAGGATGCTTTCGAGCACAACGATGTTCCCTGCCGCGTGATGAGCGCTATCCAGATGAACGAGATCTGCGAGCCCTATATTCGCCGTCGCGCCATCAACCACCTTTCCAAGGGCAGCGTCGTTATTTTTGCCGCCGGTTCGGGCAATCCGTACTTTACGACCGACACCGCCGCGGCTCTTCGTGCCTGCGAGATCGGTGCCGAGATTCTGATTAAGGCCACCAAGGTTGACGGTATCTACGACAAGGATCCCGTCAAGTGCGACGATGCCGTCCGTTTTGACAAGATTACCTATCACGAGGTTCTCGTCCGCGGTCTGCAGGTTATGGATTCCACAGCTACGGCACTGTGTCAGGATAACCGTATGCCGATTTTGGTCCTCAACATCGATGGCGAGGACACCGTCAAGCGCGCGCTTTCGGGTGAGCCCGTCGGCACGCTCGTCTATCAGGAGGATTAAGCATGGCAGAGAACATCACCGCCCACATGGACAAGTCGCTCGAGTCCCTCAAGCACAACTTCTCCAAGGTTCGCACGGGCCGCGCCAACGCTAACATTCTGTCCGACATCTCGGTCGATTACTACGGTGTCCCCACGCCGGTTACCCAGGTTGCCGCCGTTAAGACCCCCGAAGCTCACATGCTGCTTATCGAGCCCTG
>CALINZ010000202.1 GCA_938045085.1 uncultured Collinsella sp.
GCCATGCACGCATGGATTGCCCAACACGCCGTATCAGGCGTGTAGCCATGCGCCGACAATCCTGCCGCATGGATCGGCGGTCTCATCGTCACCAGAAAAGCGGATATCAAATAATGACCCGAGTGCCTGCCCTGCTGAAATGGTCTCAAAGGGTAGGAAAATGCGGTTTCCCGACAACTGCGTGTCACATACGGCTCATATAGTTATGGCCATGCCAACATTTTCACGCGAAGAAATCGTGCATTTGGGCGATCTGGCCCGAATCGCGCTCACCGATGAGGAAATCACCCGTCTGCAGGGCGAACTGAACGTCATCGCAGACTCCATCAACAAGGTCCAGGAAGTCGCCTCCGACGATGTGCCGCCGACCGCCAACCCGGTTCCGCTGGAAGCCTACCTGCGCCCGGACGTCGCCGAAACCCCGCTCACGCAGGAAGAGGCGCTCGCCGGTGGCCCGAAGACCGAGGCCGGCATGTTCGTGGCACCGCGAATCCTGGGAAGCGAGGAGTAATCGATGAGCAACGAAACCGCAACTCTCGTCAAACTGTCTGCTGCCGAGCAGGCCGCTGCCGTCAAGAAGGGCGACGTCACCTCTCGCGAGCTCGTCGAAGCCCACCTCAAGGTGATCGAGGCTGCCGAGCCGTCCATCAAGGCCTTCCTGAAGGTTTCCGGCGATGTGGCTCTCGAGCAGGCCGACGCCTTCGACGCCAAGAGCGCCGACGACAAGGCCGCGCTGCCCGAACTGGCCGGTGTGCCGATTGCCATCAAGGATATGATCGTCACCAAGGGCATCGAAACCACCGCCGCCTCCAAGATCCTCGAAGGCTGGGTGCCGCCGTACGACGCCACCGTCATCGAGAAGCTCAAGGCCGCCGGCATGCCGATTCTCGGCAAGACCAACCTCGACGAATTCGCCCAGGGCTCCTCCACCGAGCACTCCGCCTACCAGACCACCCACAACCCGTGGGATACCGAGCGCGTGCCCGGCGGCTCCTCGGGCGGCTCCGCTGCCGCCGTCGCCGCGGGCGAGGTTACGCTCTCGCTGGGCTCGGACACCGGCGGCTCCATCCGCCAGCCGGCGTCGCTGTGCGGCGTGGTGGGCTTTAAGCCCACGTATGGCGCCGTGAGCCGTTACGGCGTGGTTGCCTTTGGCTCGTCGCTCGACCAGGTGGGCCCCTTTGGCCGCACGGTCGAGGATGTCGCGCTGGCCATGAATGCGCTTACCGGCGCGGGTCACGATCCGTACGACTGCACCAGCCAGGATTGCGCCGTCGACTTTACCGAGCATCTCAACGACAGCATCGAGGGCAAGCGCGTGGGCATTATCCCTGCGTTTATGGAGGCCGAGGGCCTGACGCCCGAGGTCAAGGCCGCTGTTCAGCGCGCCGCCCAGGAGCTGCAGAACCAGGGCGCCGAGCTGGTCGAGGTCGACCTGCCGCACCTGGATGCCGCCATCGCCGCCTACTACGTCATCGGCCCGGCCGAGGCGTTCTCCAACCTGGCCCGTTTCGACGGCATTCGCTACGGCTATCAGGAGGAGGGCTGCGCCAACCTGTCCGACCAGAGTTCGCTTTCGCGCGCCCACGGCTTTGGCGCCGAGGCCAAGCGCCGTCAGATGCTCGGCGCCTACCTGCTGAGCTCGGGCGTGTACGACAAGTACTACTACGCTGCGCAAAAGGCCCGCACGCTCATCACGCAGGACTACGACGCCGCGTATGCCAAGGTGGACACCATCCTCATGCCCGCCTCGCCGCGCACGGCCTTTAAGTTTGGCGAGATCAGCGACCCCACGCAGATGTATCTCTCCGACCTGTACACCATCTCGCTCAACATTTGCGGCAACGGCGGTATCTCGGTGCCGCTGGGCCTGGGCGAGGATACTCAGCTGCCCGTTTCTGCCCAGCTGGTTGGTCCGGCGTTTAAGGACCGTCAGCTGCTCACGTTTGCCCGCGCCCTGGAGCGCGGCTTTGCCGATGCCGCCACGGGTGCGCCCGCGCTTTCCGTCGCGCCCGATTTTGCCGGGAAGGGAGGCGAGCTGTAATGAAGGAGCTTTCCGAGGTCCTGCAGGATTGGGAGGCCGTGATCGGCCTAGAGATCCATACCGAGCTCACCGCACTCGATACCAAGATGTTCTGCAACTGCAAACTCAGCCACGATGACGAGCCCAACGCCAATGTGTGCCCGGTGTGCCTGGGCCTGCCCGGCGCCCTGCCGGTGCCCAACAAGCGCGCCATCGAGAGCATCGTCAAGGCAGGTCTCGCCACCAACTGCGAGATCCAACGCCACTCGATGTTCTACCGTAAGCACTACTTCTATCCCGATATGGCCAAGAACTTCCAGACCACGCAGGGTCCGGTCGCCTTTGCCATGTACGGTCACCTGGATCTGGATGTGACCGGTCGCGGTGCCGCCGAGCGCCCCGACTGCGCGTTTGGCGAGGCCGAGGCCCAGAGCCTGGCGAGCGCTTCGGCCAATGCCGAGGGCCTGTCCACGTCCATGACGTCGACCATGCGCGAGGGCAACCAGCGCGCCGGTCACTTGGCCAGCTACGATGCGTCCAACCTGCAGATGCCTGAGCGCCGCGAGGACGGTTCCTACACGGTGCCTATTCGCATCCTGCGCATCCACATGGAGGAGGACGCCGCCAAGATGGTGCACGTGGGCGGTGCCGAGGGTCGCATTACCGCCGCGGCCGAGTCGCTCGTCGACTACAACCGCTGCGGCACGCCGCTGATTGAGCTCGTCACCGAGCCCGACCTGCGCACGCCCGAGGAGGCTCGCCTGTTTATGGAGAAGCTCCGTCGCATCTTTGTGACGCTGGGCATTTCCGATTGCTCCATGGAGAAGGGTTCCATGCGCTGCGACGGCAACGTGTCGCTGCGCCGCCGCGGCGAGACCAAGCTGGGCACCAAGACCGAGCTCAAGAACCTCAACTCGTTTAAGAGCCTGCACGACGGTCTAGCCTACGAGATCTGCCGCCAGGCCGAGGTGCTGGAGGAGGGCGGCATCATCTACCAGGAGACCCGCCACTGGGAGCCCAGCCGTAAGCGCACCGTGGTCATGCGTGTGAAGGAAACGGCCGACGACTATCGCCTGTTCCCCGATCCCGACCTGGCGCCGTTCGATCTGGACGATGAGTTTATCGACCGCTGCCGTGGCGAGATCCCCGAGCTGCCCGATGCCAAGCGTGCCCGTTTTGAGGCCGACTTTGGCATTAAGGCGGCCGATGCCGAGCAGATCGCTGGCGACCCCGAGTTTGCCGACTTTTTTGAGGCCGCTGCTGCCGGTATGGCCAGCAAGGAGGCCCAGACGGTTGCAAACTTGCTGGTGAACGAGATGATCGCCTACCTTAAGGGCGCGGGTGTCTCGCTGACAGAGTCCGGCATCGCGCCGGCTCAGGTGGCAGCGCTTGCCAAGTTGCTCGCGACCGATGCCATTAGCTCCAACCAGGCGCACGAGGTCTTTGAGGCCATGGCCCAGACTGGCGACGACCCTAACAAGATCGTCGACGAGCGCGGTATGCGTCAGGTGAGCGATGCCGGCGCGCTGCAGCCGATTGTGGACGAGGTGCTGGCAAACTGTGCCGATCAGGCGCAGCAGTATCGTGACGGCAACCAGAAGGTCATCGGCTTTTTGGTGGGCCAGTGCATGAAGGCGAGCCGCGGCAAGGGCAACCCGAAGCTCTTCAACGAGTTGCTGAGAACGTCGCTCTCGTAAGCGGGAACCCGAGAGCCCCGGCAGGGCGGGTGCTTCCTCAAAATTTCGAACAGTCCTGCGCAAGACGAAGGCCACATTAAGTGGCCTTTTTTGCGTGCGGAACTCATTTTGAGCAAGCACCCGCCCTGCCGGGGCTCCCGGGTTCTGTGACGACTC
>CALINZ010000203.1 GCA_938045085.1 uncultured Collinsella sp.
AAACCTGTCCCTTTTTGGTCGGTTGCCGTTTGGGGGGCCGATTGGCAACGCTCGCTGATTGTAGTCTTGACCTGCGCTAGAATAGGGGCATCTGATTATCCGGGCGCATGGAGGTATGCGCCCGTATGCTGAGGAGGACTTTATGGCAACTGTTGCCGCACCCATCGACGCTACGTCGACCGCCGCTTGGAAGGCGCTCGAGGCCCATCAGGAGAAGCTCGAGGCCGAGGGCATCGACCTCAAGGCCTGGTTCGCCGCCGATCCCGAGCGTGTGAACAAGCTGAGCTTTGACGCTGGTGATCTGCACTTCGATCTGTCCAAGAACCTGGTGACCGATGAGACCGTCAAGCTGCTGTGCGATCTTGCCCGCGAGGTGAAGCTCGAGGAGCGCCGCGACGCCATGTTCTCCGGCGAGCACATCAACACCACCGAGGACCGCGCCGTCCTGCACACCGCGCTGCGCCGCCCGGCAAGCGAGAAGGGCCAGCTCATCGTTGACGGCCAGGATGTCGTCGCCGACGTGCACGAGGTCCTCGACCGCATGTATGCCTTCGCCGAGCGCGTGCGCTCCGGTGAGTGGAAGGGCGTTACCGGCAAGAAGATCGAGCACCTGGTGTCCATCGGCATCGGTGGCTCCGATCTGGGCCCGGTCATGGCCTACGAGGCCCTGCGTCCCTACGCCGACGCCGGTATCGACTGCCGCTACATCTCCAACATCGACCCCAACGATCAGGCCGAGAAGCTCAAGGGTCTGGATCCCGAGACCACGCTCGTGATCATCGTCTCCAAGACTTTCACCACGCTTGAGACCCTCACCAACGCTCGCGAAGTCAAGACCTGGATGCTCGAGCAGCTCAAGGCTCAGGGCGCCATCGATGGCTCCGAGGAGCAGAACGCCGAGGCCGTGGCAAAGCACTTCGTCGCCGTTTCCACCGCACTCGAGAAGGTTGAGGCCTTCGGTATCGACCCCGCCAACGCCTTCGGCTTCTGGAACTGGGTCGGCGGCCGCTACTCCGTCGACTCCGCCGTGGGCCTGTCGCTGATCGTCGTGCTCGGCCCCGAGCGCTTCCAGCAGTTCCTCGAGGGCTTCCATGCCATTGACGAGTACTTCTGCAACACGCCGCTCGAGAGCAACGCCGTCGCGCTGATGGGCCTGTTCAACGTCTGGTACGTCAACTTCTTCGGCTCCAAGAGCCACGCCGTGCTTCCGTACTGCCAGTATCTGCACCGCTTCCCGGCTTACCTGCAGCAGCTCACCATGGAGTCCAACGGCAAGCACGTCCGCTGGGACGGCAGCGCTGTGACCTCCGATACCGGCGAGATCTTCTGGGGCGAGCCCGGCACCAACGGTCAGCACGCCTTCTACCAGCTGCTGCATCAGGGCACCGTGGTGGTTCCGGCCGATTTCATCGCCTTCGCCAATACCGCCAACCCTGCGACCGATAGCGGCCAGGACGTGCATGAGCTGTTCCTGGGCAACTTCCTGGCCCAGACCAAGGCGCTCGCCTTTGGCAAGACGGCCGACGAGGTTCGTGCCGAGGGCACGCCCGAGCAGATCGTCCCGGCCCGTTGCTTTGAGGGCAACCGCCCGACGACCTCGATCTTCGGCGACACGCTGACCCCGTTTGCGCTCGGCGAGCTCATCGCCCTGTACGAGCACATCACGTTTGTCGAGGGCACGGTCTGGGGCATCGACTCCTACGACCAGTGGGGCGTTGAGCTGGGCAAGCAGCTTGCCAAGCAGATTACCCCGGCCTTCCACGACGACGCCGCAAAGGCCGAGCAGGACGCTTCGACCCAGGCGCTTATCGAGTTCTATCGCGCGCATCGCAAGTAGTCGCTGTTAACGCATCGCGCCTTATAGTCAGGGGCCCGTATCCTATCGGATGCGGGCCCCTTTGCTTTGCCGTGGTCCCGGGGCGCACGGCCTTTGTGGAACATCGCCGGGGCGCCGCGCGCTGCGAGAACCCTGCGCCTAGATCTCGGCCTCCGCATGGCCTCGCTGCGCCTCGGGCAGCTCCCCGTAGAGCGGATGGTCTTCGAGCCTAAAGCGCTCGACCTGTTCGGGAGTGCGACCGCGTACAAAGAGCCATGAGCGATCGATCGGCGTCGCCATGAGCGTGCTGGGCAGCGCGTTGGCGCGGTCGGAAAACACCCGGGCACTCTCGGGATCCTGGAACGCCAGCACCAGATGCGTGTCGCAGTTGCCCATGATGGAGCGTGCGCGTGCCTCGCCATAGAGCGTATCGAGCTGGTTGGTCGACTGCAGCAGCAGCGTTGCCCAGATGTTGCGGCTTCGGATAATCGAGAGCACGTTGTCGATCTGGGGGATCTGCAGATTTGCGAAGTCATCGAGCATAAAGCGCACGGGCACGGGCAGGCTGCCGTCGGGCTGCCTATCGGCCTCACGAATGAGGCCCATAAACGCCTGCGAAATAAAGAGGCCGGTCAGCGGATCGAGATTGCGGTCAATATCGCTCACGGTTACAAACAGGGCGCAGGGGGTGTGTCCCATGGAAGCGAAGTCTACCTGATGACACTCACGATAGAGCTGTGCCGCACCGTCGAATCCCAGACACATGACCTTTTCGGCAAGGATGCCGACGATGCTCGCGTGCATGCGCTCGGCATTTTGCGTAATGGCGTAGCGCCGCCATAGCGAGAGGGCATAGCTTTGGGGGTCGGTCGTGATCAGGTCGTCAAACAATCGACCCGTGGCACCGTCCTGCAGGTGCTCGATCAGCTTGATGACCGAGCTGATCGTCTGCTCGTCGGCGGGTAGCTGTTCGGTGACGTAGGCGATAAGACACGACAGCAGGTTTGCCGCCGCATGATCCCAAAAAGGCTGGTTGTTGTCCTCGATGGGGCAGATGGCCTTTGCCACCGAGAGGATGTCCTGCTGGTTGGGCCTGCCGTCCGCCTTGCGGCGAATGTGCCTCAGGGGGTTGTAGCCGCAGCGCTCGATGCCGGGCGCAAGGGCCGGGACGGTGTTGAGGTCGGCGAAGTTGAGACATTGCACGCGGTAACCGTGGGCTGCCAGCACGGGTCCCACTTCGCGACAGAGCGTGCCTTTGGTGTCGAGCACGATGTAGCTTGCGTTCATTTGCAGCAGGTTGGGCTTGAGGACGTTTCGGGTCTTGCCGGTTCCCGAGGGGCCGATCACAAGTGCGTTGTTGTTGAGTCCCGTTTGGCGGGTGTCGCAGGAAAGCGTTCGATTCTTGGCGAGGATGGTGGACGATGCGGACTCAGATGCGGCGAGGCGGCTGGCGAGGTTAGACATGGGCGACCTCCTTGGTGGTCGAGAGGATTTCGTGGGCAAAGCCGAGCTCGACGGCGCGCTCGGCCGAAAGGTAGGTGTCTTTTGCAGTGAGGGACTGGATGCGCTTGGGCGTGAGGCCGCTGCGGTCCGAGAGGATTTGCGTGAGGGTCTTGCGGGTCTGCATGAGACGCCGGCTGGTTTCCTGCAGCGCAAGTGCCGAGCCGCCTGCCCCCTGGGGGATCAGCGGGTCGTGAATCATGAGCTCTGCATGGGGCGCCATACGGCGATCGTCGCCGCCCATAAAAATCACGGCGCCCATGGACGCGGCGAATTCCAGGCAGACGGTGCGGATGGGGCACGATGCGAGGCGCATGGCGTCATAGATCGCAAGACCCGATCGCACGCTTCCGCCGGCGCTGGCGACAAATATGGTGATGGGGCGGCTGGGGTCGGTGGCATCGAGCAGGCGGATCTGCTGGCATAGGTCGTGGGCCATCGGGGTTTCGATGTTTCCCATGACGGAGAGCTCGCGACGGGCGAGCATCTCATCGTAAATGCCGGTGAGCGTGATACCTCGGGCGGATTCACGCATGGTGAGGGGGCTGATGATGGGGGAATGATTGGTGTCCATGGGGACTCCTTTCTGTTGGTTGTGTTGTGGAATAGGGTTATAGCCCGCGCAGAGGCTGGTGGGCTACAGGGTTCGTCCGAGCCTGAGATCGAGCTCGGTTGTGGGGCAGGCTGCCTGTCCGTGCGGCTCGCAAGCGCCAAGGGCTCCAAAGCGATGGAGCGTTGCGACGGGCGTGGTATAGGCGAGCCGCAGCTGATGCTCGACAGGGGTACATCCGTCTTTTTTGTAATGGGCCGTGTAGTACTGCGCGATGCTGGCGTTCATCTCGCTGCCATTGCGATGGCGCTCAAACTGGCGTCTGCAGGTCTCGATGATCTTTGCTACCGACTTGGGTGCCGTCGCGGGAACAAGGGCGAGATAGCCCTCAAATAGTTCGTTGATGCTCAGGAGGCACAGCAGGTCGATCAGCGTCCTTATGGCTGCTCCCTCGGCAGAAAAGTGCGCGGTCGTGCGGTTATATCGGTTGCGGTCGACGATGGCCGCATGGGGTCTTGGGGTTTTCTGCCCCGTGGTCCCGGGCTTTTGCCGCGCCTGTGTATTGAGCTCGACGTTGCAGCGCTTGAGGCCGTCCAACGGAAGGAACAGTGCGGTGCACAGGGTGTTCCGCTTGCTTTCGAGTTCATGACGCTCGTCGGGTTCCCATTCGAGCTTGAGTTTCGTGTCGAGCGCCGTAAGCATATGGGCTAGGCAGTCTACGGTAAGAACGTACGAATCGTTGTCGCGTTTTGGGGCATAGGGGTCTGTCAGCTTGCGAATGTCGGGGTCGCCCATGATCTTTGTGCAGCGCTTCAGCAGTTGAGGGTGGTCGGCCAAGATCGTCGCGAGCGGTAGCGACGCGTAGTTCTTGATGGTCGCGGCGGCAAAGGCGGCGTCATATTCGTTTGCATATGCTCGCTCAATGCGGGCATCCAGAATGCTTTTCTTATCGCCGTCTTCAGCGTGGTGGTTTGTCATAGCTTCTCCAATCGGTTGATGTTCGTGCTGTTTGTTGATGTGTTGGTTGTCGTGAGTGATGTGCTTGCCATGGGTGATGTGCTGACGTTGGGGTGCTATGCGGTTTTCAATGAGCCCGTGAGGCAGTTGCTGCAGGGGCGGGATGGAACGGCCCATGCAAGGCGGAAGGCATCGTGCTCAAAATCGAGACAGCAATGCCCTGGGTGCCTCACATGTGGCAGTTACCTCATTAAGTTGTCATTGCGTTTGGGGTTGTACTTTGCCGATCTTCCTTCTCTTACACGCTAAAACTCAAACTTCATATGCTCGATCTACTTAAAACCGCAACGGCGGTCTTTTATCAACTTATATGTCGGAACGCGTCTTTGCAAGTACTTTTTTGCCTTTGTTTCAAATGGGGTGGTTTTGCAACCGTCATACGCGCGCTGTGCGAACGTGCCCCGGCTCGGATAAGATAGTGCGCGATAAAAACGATGCAAGGAGGCACATATGGCAATTAAAGCCATCGCAATGGATATCGACGGTACGCTTACCAACGATCAGAAGGTGATCAGCCCGCGTACGCGCGAGAAGCTGCTCGCGGCGCAGGAGTCGGGCATTAAGCTCATTTTGGCTTCGGGCCGTCCCGCATGGGGGCTGCACGCCTTGGCGCAGGAGCTCGACCTTCAAAACCATGACGGTCTGCTGGTGGCCTTTAACGGCGCTCACGTCGTCGATGCCCAGACCGATGAGGTCCTTTTTGACCAGGCCATGCCGGCTGACGAACTGCATCGCCTGATTGATCACCTGCGTAATTTTGACGTGATCCCTATGATTTCGCTCGGTCGCGATCTGCACGTCGAGGATTCGTACCATTGCATGATCACGCTGCCTGACGGCTCGCAGAAGAATATCGTCAAGTATGAGCGCGACGCGTGTGATCTTAAGATTCGCGAGGTGGAGAGCCTGCATGAGGTCGCTGATGCTTATCCCGTGGACAAGCTGCTGACGGCGGGCGATCCGGCCTACCTGCAGGCGCATTACGAGGAGATGTATGCGCCCTTTACCCAGACGCTTTCGGGCATGTTTACGGCTGACTGGTACTTTGAGTACACGGCGCCCGGTATCGACAAGGCCCGCGCGCTTGAGGGTGCTCTGCCCAAGCTCGGCATCGATGCCAGCGAGGTCGTATCGTTTGGCGACGGCCAGAACGACAAGTCCATGATTGAGTGGGCCGGCACCGGTGTAGCCATGGGCAACGCCGTCGATGAGGTTAAGGCTGTGGCCCAGATGGTGACCGCCAATAACAACGAAGATGGTATTGCAGTGGCGCTGGATAAGCTGCTGGGTTAGAATCGCCGATTAATGCATGGCTCGGGCGCCTGCTCGCGGGCGTCCTTTTGTTAGGGAGGGTGCCGTGTCCGCATTTCCGTTCGATGCCGTTATCTTTGACATGGACGGCGTCATTGTCGATACCGAGTATTACTACCTGGGCGAGACTGCCGCGTTTGCCAAGGAGCTTGGGCTTAATCTGACACAAGAGGAGTTGAATGGGCAGGTCGGTACCTCGCATCAGTTCTTCCTGCATATGCTGGTCGATTGGTTTGAGCGCGCCGGTAAGGGGCATTTCACTGGCGAGGAGGCGTTGGCCCGTTGGGATGAGTGGGCGCATAAGCGTCCGCGCGACTATCAGGCTTTGATTAACCCAGGCGCCGTGGATACGATTCGAGAGCTGCCGCGCCGCGGCGTTCGCGTGGCGCTTGCCAGCTCGTCTCCCATGGTTAGCATCGAGGAAGTGCTCAATGCGTGCGGGCTGTCGGATGCCTTTGAGTATGTGGTGAGCGGCGAGCAATTTAAGGAGAGCAAGCCCGAGCCCGACATTTACCTGCATGCGCTGGACCTGCTGGGGCTGCCCGCGGATCGCTGCTGCTGCGTTGAGGATTCGGTACCTGGTATCACTGCCGGCAAACGCGCGGGGTTGACGGTCATTGCCAAGCGCGAGGAGCGCTTTGGCTTTAGCCAGGATGCCGCGGACAAGATTATCGACCAGCTGCCGGAACTGCTCACGCTTTCTTAGGATCGCGGTAGTTGCGCGTTTTTCGGGTCTGATGAGTAAATACCCGACATTTTGGTGCGACACCTAGCATACTTTAAGCTAATGCGGGCTTAAGGGCTTGCTGAATGCCCTTGGGCCCGCTTTAGACTTAATTGTGCTGGGAGAGGGTATATGCCACCGACTGAAGGGCCAACTGACGGTAAAGCAGCGATACCGCTGTACCAACAGGTCATTGATATCATTAAAAACGAAATTAACTCCGGTGCCTACAAGGCGGGCGCGCGGATACCCAACGAATTCGAATTGGCTGAGAGCTATAAAGTTGGCCGCGTTACCGTGCGACGCGCTATTGAGGAGCTCGTCCAGCAGGGCTATCTAACGAAGCGACAGGGGAAAGGCACGTTTGTCAATGCCCCCAAGCTTAAGCGCAAGATTCGCCAGAAGGATGACGTCCAGAGTTTTTCGGACGCATGCCGCGTTAACGGAATGGAGCCGGGGGCGTGCGTCATTTCGAGAAAGATACTGCCGGCGGATTCTACCGAAGCACAGTTCTTTGGTGTTCCCGTTGGAACTGACTTGATTTGCGTTGAGCGCGTGCGCACTGCCGATGGCGTCCCTGTCATGCTCGAGAACAACATATATGTTTACGAGGACAACGCCTATCTATCAACGGCACCTCTATCTAACCAATCCATTTTTGAGTTCGTGCGTAACCGGACGGGCCGTACGCCCGCGTTTACCGACCCGTGCACACTCGAGATCGCGTGCGCGTCGCCCGAGGTCGCTCGGCTGTTGGCAGTTCCCGTTGGCGAACCCTTGTTTTATATGGAAGCCTTCTTTTTCGATGAGCAGCGGCGGCCGTTTATCATCGGTCGTCAGCGGATCGTTGGGTCTCGCTACGTTTTTGACATCTAGGACATTGCGAATGGAGACGCCCGGTTGATCATCTCACCGGGCGTCTCCATACCGTTCACGGCGCAAACGCAACCGTTCAACCGCGTCGCGGCAATCAGTTTGAAATTATCTTGATGATGGGAAAAGCTGCTGGTAATCTATGGAACGTCATAGAACGTTTGCCTTGCGCAGGCGTTGAAACGAGATGTGATGCAGTCTCGAGTTCTTTGGAGGTATCTATGTCAGATACGAAGGCGAAGAAGACAAACAGACGTTTTAAGTTCAAATTACCGCATGTCTATACGATCATGTTCTTGCTGATCGTTGTCTTTGCGGTCCTGACTTGGATCGTTCCCTCTGGTCAGTATCAGCGCAAGACGATTTCGACAGCGGCGGGCGAGCGTGAAGTCGCCGTTGCTGGAACCTATGAACAGGTCGATAAGAACTACACCGATTCCGAGACCGGCGAGACCATCAATCTGGGCCAGGATATCTTTGCGGTCCTGCAAGCGCCTACTAAGGGCATCCAGGAGGCTGCCGACGTCGTTGCGTTCGTCTTATTGATTGGCGGATCGTTCGCAGTCATCACCAAGACCAACGCTTTGAATGCCGGCATGAGCCGTGTGATTAAAAAGCTCAAGAACAAGGACATCCTCATCATTCCCATCACGATGACGTTGCTGTCCATTTGCGGCACTACGTTTGGTATGTCTGAGGAAGCCCTGCCGTTCTATGCCATCTTCATTCCCATCATGATGGGTATCGGGTATGACTCGATGACGGCGTTTATCATCTGCTTCCTTGGTCCTAACCTGGGATATTGTGCTTCGACCATCGACCCGTTTAATGTTTTGATCGCCCAAGGCATCATTGGCATCGAGGGTAATCCGCAACTGTGGCTGCGCGCCGTTTCTTGGGTCATCTTCACTGCCGTCGGTATCGCATGGGCCATGCGCTACGCCATGCGCGTCAAGAAAAACCCCGAGTCGTCCATTGTGTACGAGGACGATAAGCTCAAGCGTATTGAGTTTTCCGTGACCGATGCCTCCATCGAGGAAGAGTTCACGATCCGTCAGAAGCTCGTGCTTATCGATTTTGCTTGCGGTATGGGCATTATCGTCTGGGGTCTTGTTACCCAGGGCTGGTACATGAATCAGATTTCCGCCGTGTTCCTTGGCATGGGCTTGCTTGCCGGTATCCTGGGCGGCCTTGACCAGCAGACGATCGCAGAGGAGTTCGTTAAGGGTCTCGCCGACTTTGCGTACGCTGCCGTCGTTATCGGTATCGCTCGCGGTATTCTGGTCATCGCCGAGGGCGGCATGATCATCGACACCATCCTCCAGGCGCTCGCTACCGCGCTCGCCGGTGCACCCGCCGCCGTCTACACCACGTTTATGTATGTCGTCCTTGGTCTGCTCTCTTTGCTGGTTCCCTCGAGTTCTGGCCTGGCGGCGCTCACCATGCCCGTTATGGGCCCCCTGACCGAGCTCATGGGCCTCAATCCCGAGGCGGCCGTCACCGCGCTCCAGTTTGCCAACCAGACCATCAACACCATCAGCCCCGTGGCGGGCATGACGGTCGCCGGCCTTGCCGTGGCTAAGATTTCGTTTGGCCAATGGTGGAAGACCATTTGGAAGTTCTTCATCTTCATGGTCGTGTTTGGCTTGGTCATTACTGCCATTTCCGGCATGCTTCCGGCGTAGGTGGTTGTGATGTCTGATCGTTTGACGGTCCTGACGTCTAAGAGCGTCTTTACCGGTACGGGGGACCTGCCGTTTGAAGGTTTCGTAGCGGTCCGTGGCAATCGAATTGAGGCTGTTGGCACCAAGTGTGAGCTAGCTTCGTATTTGACCCAAGCGGACGAGGTAGTTGACCTGGGCGACCGTACCGTCATGCCTGGCCTGATCGATGTGCATACCTTCTATACAGGCTGGGCGCTGCGGACATTGGGGTCTGATCTGTCCGGCATCGCTGATGCCAAAGAGGCCGTGTCGCTCTTGCGTGCATGGAAAGAAGGTCATCCGGATTGCGCGGCGGCTTTTGGCCACAACCTACCCGAAACGTTGGCATCGGATGCCGAGAACGCAAATACGGCAGCTGTGTTTGACGAGTGTTTTGGCGATATCCCTGTCGTCTGCTTTACGCCGGGCGCGGAGACCTGCGTTCTCAATGCTGCCGCCAGTGCGCGATATGGCTTTACACCCCAGGCGTGCTATGCCGAGAAGATCTGGCGCATGATGAGCGATTTCCTCGCGCTGCCCGAGGTGCGTGCCGGCTATTCGGACTACATGAACATGCTTAACGAGCGCGGCGTTACCGCCATCAAGGAGATGGCGTTTGATGACTATTACGGCTTTGCCGACGAAATGGCTCGCCGTGAGGAATCTGGTGAGCTGACGGTTCGCGTCTCTATGATGTCGCAGCCGGTGGGTGCCGGTGCAAATCTGGCATATGCCCGCGAGGCGCGAGAGCGCTTCCGGGGACCGTTCGTTCGTTTTTCTGGCTTCAACCGTATGACCGATCGCGGCGTATGGGCGGGGCTTGCCGAGATGATAGACCCCTATGAGGACTCGGCCGATGCGGGCGCTGCCGGCAAGACGGTCGTCGAGGAGCCAGAGTGGGATCTGATTGAGAACGAGCTGCGTGCAATTGATGCTGACGGCTTCCGATATTCCTTGCATTGCCAGGGCGATGGCGCCGTTCGTCGCACCGTGGCGCTCTATGCCTCGCTGCCTCGAGACGAGCATGGACGGATGCTTCGCCGCCATGC
>CALINZ010000204.1 GCA_938045085.1 uncultured Collinsella sp.
CATCGTCTCGAACTCGGGGTGCTGCACCTTGATCTGCTTCGTGCCGTTCGTCGGGTTCGTGTGGTCGACGTAGTTGATGGAGTTCTCAGGCTCTTCGTTGTTTACAACGTCTGTTTCGTCGCAGTGGTCGAAAGATACGGTCTGGTCGCTGAAGTAGGGGCTGACCTCGGTCATCAGGGCGGAGTACAGCGGGATGGCGATGGAGAATTCAGCTCGAGAGAGCATCTCCCATTGGATGGTCGCAATTTCAGGGTTGAGGCCGTTGCGAATCTGGAAGAGATGGGCCTCACCGTTGCGCTCGGTGCCGATGCAATAGGCACCATCGGTGTTGGCGCTGAGGCCGGGAACGTTTTCGCCACGATTGCCAAAGGCGCGAATAAGTTCAAAAGTATTCCAACCGGACTTTTCGGGTTGGAAGAACAGCGGCTGCATTTCATTTACCATGGCGCCAACCTTAGCGCGCGGTTTTTCGCTAGTGTCCTGGACGATTTCATAGTCGGTGCCCTCAGTAAGCGGAGCCCCAAGGTAATCGCGGCCCTGGACGTAGCGCGACCAAGCGTGAACGGAAGTTTTGTCGATGGGCGAACCGTAGGTCTGGGCAACATCGAACTGTCCGTCGTCGAAATACTTGGCGAAACCCTTTTCTTCAGGTAGGGACTTAATGCCTTCGGAGTGAATGCAGTTTACGGTGTCATCGAGGTTAACCTTGAAGTTGAGATTGCTGATATTGGGATTGAGCGACGCGATATCATCGGTCAACTTCATGGCAATCCACTGATGGCCGGAAAGCGCGGCGAACAGCCAGGTCTCATTGTTGTCGGCAATGATGAGCTGGTCGTTGGCGTTGGCGCCCTGTTCGTTAATGAGCCTGCCGATGAGCTCGACTCCCTCGCGGGCCGTGCCGCTCTCGCCAAGGATGACGCCGGCGTAGACGTATTCGCTGATGCCTGTTTTGGTCAGGGGATCTGCGGCCTTTGCTTCGTCATTCATGCTCGTGCTCAGCGTGGCAGAGCAAGAAACGCCCTTCTCGTTAATTCCCGCTTCGGAGTAGGCGTCCCAGCGTCCGTGCCACTGCGAAGGGTGGTCGCGCACGTAGCTATAACGATATGTGGTCTTGGTCGAGGTGTATGCGAAGTCGGACTCGTCTGAGCCGTAGATATGGCCGGGACCATGCGAGGGTTCAATGCCATAGTGCTTGAGGTAACGTGTGCCAACGTCCTCGGTGCGGCCATAATACGTATTGCCATCGGCCGTTAGGTTTTTGCCCATGTAGATCTGCGTGCAGGCGAGCGCAGAGGTCGGCATGGACATGATGGTTGCAGCTCCAAAGGCGAGGCCTATGCCTAGCTTCTTGAGCGCGTTGACGGGGTGAGTTTTCCTCATAATCCCTCCCAGCGTGCGAAAGCCCTCTGTCGCCAGAGGGCTTCAGCCAATAAAGACACCCCACTAGCGTAACGAACTGGAAACAATATTCATCTATGAAAGATACTTACTCGATAAGCGTAATGAAATATGCGATGAGTGGTTAATTATACTCAGTTTGTAGCTTTAGCCAAATAAAGACTCCCTGCAATTACTGCACCTGAATAAAGCGTCTGGAAATACCCGAAATGAAAATCCCCCGCTGTTTGGCAAATGCATAAACAGCGGGGGAGACGATAATTGGATGAATATCATACCAATGTGGAATTACTTCTTCCGACGGTGGATCACGTTGATCGCATAGCCGACGAGCATGGCCAGAACAATGACGATAAAGACGAGCAGGGGATTGTCGTTCATGGGGGTCCTCCTATTTACCGAGCGGTGAGAATTCGTCGACGATGAGGTCGAGACATTGCGGAAGCGCGCGGGCGCCAAAGACGCCGGAGTTGCTGGAGATAATCTCGCCATCGAACTGCATGCCCAGCGACGGCGTGCAGGTGATCTTGGCTTCCTTGGTCTGGATGATTTTGAACTGCGGGCGGCCGAGCACCTTGCCGGCGGGGTCGAGCGCGGCGGTAATCACGGTGGGCAGCAGCTGCACGGTGCGCACGGGCTCGATGACTGCGATGTCCACCATGCCGTCGTTCATGCGGCAGTCGGGGAACAGATTGATGTCGTTTTGGATGACCGAGGTGTTGCCTGCCATGCAGCAGATGCCGTCGAGCTCCTCGACAATGCCGTCATGCTCAATTGTAAAGTGCGCCACCGTGGGATTGGGCGTGGCGAGCGCGGACAGGAAGTAGGCGATCTCACCGATGTCGTTTTTGGTGGGGGCGGCCTTCATCATGATCTCGGCATCGTAGCCCGAGCCGGCGATGATGATGAAGCCATGACGCTTCTCGTTGCCGTTCTCGTCGAGCCAAAAGAGCTCGCCCATGTCTGCCTTGACGGTGCGGCCGGCGCGGCAGGCCTTGGCGAGTGCCGCCGCCTCGGGGGCATTGCCGATGTTGTTGAAGAACAGGCAGGCCGTGCCAGAGGGGAAGACGAGTGTGGGGACGCCGCATCCGCGCATCTGGTCGAGCACGTTGGAGACGGTGCCGTCGCCGCCCGAGACCACCACGCGATCGAACTCGCGCACGTCCGCCACGGCGTCCTCGGGCTCCATGCCATCGCCGATAAAGCGCATCACGACCTCGTCGCCGCCCTGTGCGAGGGCGTGCGTGAATGCGTAGATTTCATCTGAGCTGGGGCCCGATGCCGGGTTGTGGATGATAAGGCAGCGCATACTTACGTTCCCGTTCTGTGACTAACCGAGTATAGTTGTAAGGCAATGCCGATATCCTACCCGTGTTTTTCGGGCCTAACCTTATTCGATGGGTTGATATGTACATTTCCACACATCAGGCTCTACTCGACTTTTGCCAGCGCGCCCGCGAGTTCGACGCGATTGCCGTCGATACCGAGTTTTTGCGCGAGCGCACGTTCCATCCGCGTCTGTGCCTGGTTCAGATTGCCACCCCTGCCGAGAGCGTCGCAATCGACCCCCTGGTGATCGACGACCTGTCGCCGCTCGCCGAGCTCATGGCCGACGAGAGCGTGACCAAGGTGTTCCACGCCTGCTCGCAGGACATGGAGGTTATGCTCCATACCGTGGGCGTGCTGCCGCGTCCTATTTTTGACACGCAGGTCGCCGCCGCCTTTTTGGGCGAGCGCCAGCAGATTTCGTACGGCGCGCTCGTGCAGACGTTTTGCGGCGTATCGCTGCCCAAGACTGAATCGCTGACCGACTGGTCGCGGCGCCCGCTGACCGACAAGCAGATTGAGTACGCGATTGATGACGTCAAGTACCTGATCGTCGCCTATACCGAGATGATGAGCCGCCTGCGCGAACTGGGCCGCGTGGACTGGGTGCTCGACGAGCTACGCCCACTGGCCGACGAGTCGCACTATCGCGCCGACCGTCACGAGGCATTCCGTAAGGTCAAGCGCATCAACTCGTGCAGCCGCCATCAGCTGGGCATCGCGCGCGAGCTTGCCGCTTGGCGCGAGGACCGTGCCGAGCGACGCAACATCCCGCGCAAGTGGGTCATGTCCGACGATACGCTGTTGGCGCTCGTCAAGCGCAATCCCGTGCGCGTCGAGGAGTTCCGCAGTATCCGCGGTACCGATCAGTTGGGGGAGCGCGACGTGGACGGCGCGCTCATGGCCATCAAGCGTGGTGCGAGCTGCCCGCACGATCGCCTGCCGCTCATGGTGCGCGGGCATCGCCAGATCTCGCCGGAGCTGGAGAGCGTGACGGACCTGATGTATGCGCTCATTCGCCTGGTTGCCGAGCGCTCGGGCGTGGCAACCTCAGTCATTGCCTCGCGCGATGATCTGGCTGACTACATTGAGCATCCCGAGCAGAGCCCCCTGCGCGAAGGCTGGCGCTTTGAGCTCGTGGGCTCGCGCCTGGACGATCTGCTCTCGGGCAACATGGGACTCACCGTGAAGGACGGCAAAATCGAGCTACTGTAGGGAAGCCTAACCGCCTGAGTGGGTAGAATGCCTCCAACGTGTAACTCGATTCGGAGGAATTCGCATGCCTTATTACTATGGATACGGCTTTGGTATCGACCCGCTGTACCTGCTGGTTGTTCTTGTCTGTACGGTGCTCGGTCTTGCCGCACAGAGCTATATCAACTCGACGTACAAAACCTGGTCCAAGGTTCGCTCGGACGGCGATACGGGTGCCACAGTCGCTCGCCGCATGCTCGATGCCAACGGTTGTAGCGCCGTGGGTATCAAGGGTGTCGCTGGCGAGCTTACCGACCATTACAACCCGCAGGACAACAACCTGTATCTGTCGGATGCCAACCGTTCGGGCGGTTCGGTCGCAAGCGTTGCCGTCGCCTGCCACGAGGCGGGCCATGCCGCCCAGCGTCAAAGCGGCTATGCCATGATGAAAGTGCGTACCGCCCTCGTGCCGGTCGTCAACTTTACCCAGAACACCTGGACCATCGTGTTACTCTTGGGCCTGTTTATGAACATTGCCGGGCTCACGACCCTCGCGTTGATCTTCTTCTCGTTTAGTGTGCTGTTCCAACTCGTTACGTTGCCTGTCGAGATTGACGCCAGCCGACGTGCTGTGGCGTACATCGAGCAGTCGGGCATGAGCTCCAAGCAGGTCAACGGCGCCAAGAAGGTACTGACGGCAGCCGCGCTTACCTATGTGGCTGCAGCGCTCACTTCGATCATTCAGTTGCTCTACCTTATGGCTCGCTACAACAGAAACTCCAACCGATAACAAATGGGACAGGCAGGGGATTCGTGTCCTCGCGGCGCTGTACTATGTGTTGGACTTAATTTCGCACGGGGCCGGAGCCTCTGTGCTCGATAACGAAAGGAGGCTGCGTGGCAGGCTGGAATCTGACCGGCAATGCCGTTTCCGCCGAGTTTGACGGTTCGGATGAGCGGGAGCGCAAGGAGCTCAGCGTGAGCCAGGCGGTAGAAATCGCCGCCGGTGCGCTCGATGCCATTCCGCAGCTGAGCGTTTTGGGCGAGGTCACGGGTTTCCGTGGTCCCAACGCCCGAAGCGGCCACTGCTACTTCCAGATTAAAGACGACTCGGCCGCCGTCGACTGCATCATCTGGAAGGGTGCCTATCTCAAGCGTACCTTCGATCTGCGTGACGGCATGCAGGTGAGCTTTAAGGGCAGCTTCAACCTCTATAAGCCCACGGGTCGTATGAGCTTTGTCGCTCGCTCGTTTTCGCTGGCGGGGGAGGGTCTGCTGCGTCAACAAGTGGCGCAACTGGCCGAAAAGCTGCGTCGCGAGGGCCTGATGGACGAAGCGCGCAAGCGTCGCATCCCGGTGTTTTGCTCGCGCGTGGCAGTCGTCACCTCGCTTTCGGGTGCCGTAATCGACGACGTCAAACGCACGCTGCGCCGTCGCAACCCGCTCGTCGAGCTTGTCTGTGTGGGTGCCAAGGTCCAGGGCGAGGGTGCGCCGGCAGAGCTTATTGAAGGCCTGCGCCGCGCCGCTGCCATTACGCCGGCGCCCGATTGCATCTTGCTGGTGCGCGGCGGCGGCTCTTTCGAGGACCTCATGACCTTTAACGACGAGGAGCTTGCCCGTGCGGTGGCAGCCTGTCCCGTGCCTGTGGTGACGGGCATTGGGCATGAGCCCGATACCTCGATCTGCGATATGGTGAGCGACCGTCGCGCCTCCACGCCAACGGCGGCGGCAGAATCGGTAGCGCCGGCTATGACGGAGTTGGCCGACGTGCTCGAGGCGCGCCATCAGCGGCTGGGTGCCGCGATGGCATCGATGATTGGGTCGGCCCAGGTCGACCTGGAGATGCTCAACCAGCGCGGTCGTCGTGCCTGGGACACCTATACGGCTCGCTTGGGCGATGCGCTCGATGCGGCTGCGTGCCGCCCGTGCCTCAACGACCCAACTTTTATGGTCGAGCGTCGCGAGTCTGAGCTTGCCCTGACTGCCGATCGTCTGTCCGGCGCCATAGCGCGTTCGGTTGGGGCCTTCCGTTCCAACTTCGAGCGTCTGCCCGAGCGCTTGATCGCAAGCACCTCAGGACTCGATGGCAAGCGCCATGCGCTCACGCTCGCAAGCTCCCGCCTGGAGCATCAGGGGCGCACGATGCTCAGCAAACCCGCGTCCGACTTGGGCCGTGCGGCGGCCTCACTCGATGCCCTGTCGCCGCTCAAGGTGCTTGCCCGCGGCTATTCCATCGCGTACAGCGATGATGGGGTGGCTACGAGCGCCAAGACCTTTAAACCGGGCGACGCCATCCGCGTGCGCATGGCAGACGGTAACGTTGCGGCAACGGTCGATACGGTCGAGTAGGCCGCGTTTCATAGCGATAAACCTTTAGGAAAGGAAACAGATATGGCAGAGAAGACCCCGGTCGAGCAGCTTACGTACAAGCAGGCCTCGCAGGAGCTGGAGCTCATCATTCGCAGCTTGGAGTCGGGCGATATGGAGCTCGAGGAGTCGCTCGAGAACTATACCCGCGGCGTCGAGCTCCTCAAGAGCCTGCGCACCCGCCTGTCCGATGCCGAGCAGAAGGTCTCGGTGCTTCTGAAGGATGTTGACGGCAACGACGTGCTCGCCGACGGCGAAGCCGCCAACACGGACGACAACCTCTCGTTCTAACCATCCCGACCAAATATAATTACCTTGGTCTGTGAGAAAGGAACCAACCATGTGTGATTGCATCTTCTGTAAAATCGCCAACCACGAGATCCCCTCGACTGTTGTCTACGAGGACGACCAGGTCATCGCGTTCGATGACCTCAATCCCCAGGCACCGGTTCATACGCTCGTGATCCCCAAGAAGCACTACAGCGACATCGCTGATAACGTGCCTGCCGAGACCATGGGCGCCATGGCCCATGCCATCCAGGAGGTTGCTAAGGCCAAGGGCCTGGAGGACGGTTTCCGCGTCATCTCCAACAAGGGCGTTAACGCCGGCCAGACCGTCATGCACTTCCACATGCACGTCCTCGGCGGCAAGAACTTGGGCGAGAACCTTATCTGAGATCGTATGGCCCGTCGTCTTGATTGCCTTTGGAGAAACCTGTGCAGTTGTCTCAACTCGAATATCTTCAAGCGGTAGCGAATTATGGCGGCGTGCGCAAGGCGGCTCGCGCCGTTCATGTGAGTCCGCAGGCTGTTTCGTCGGCGATCAAGAAGCTGGAATCTGAGTATCAGGTCGTTTTGGTCGACCGGTCGACGGGCGAGGCCGTTTTGTCTCCTGCAGGGCGAGAGTTTGCGGGACGCGCGCGCGTAATCCTCGCGCAAGTCGATGATCTCAAAAATTACGCTCGGTCGATGGGGCAGGGTGTTTCGCCCGACGGTCATTTTCGTCTTTACGCCCCCTGCCTTCATGGGCGGGGGCGTCTTTTTGACGAAAACTGGTACGACTCGTTTGAGAGTTCGCACCCCCAGATTCACCTCGACGTGTGGCATCAGCCAACGGCTACGTGTTTTGAGTCTCTTTTGCTCGGGATATCGGATGCGGCTATTTCATTCGAGAAGCCACGGGGCAGCGCCCTTTGTTCGAAATACCTGGGTGAAAAGGAGCTCAAGGTTCTTTCGTGTCCGGTTGGCCATCGTGTCAGGGGCACCATAACCATTCGTGAACTATTGAGCGGTAGGCTTGCTGTCCCCATCAACTTGTCGCCCTGTCTCAATGCAATCAACCAGTGCCCTGAGGCCCAACTCGTTAATTTCCGCTTTCGTGATGTCGAATATGGAAGCGAGAGACAGATTGAGTTTCTTCAAGGCGGGGGATTGATATTGAGCTTTTCTGGCTCCTCTCTTGCATCAGATGGATCCAACGTGAGCGAATGCTCCATTGAGGGCTCGCGCGACGTAACCTTGCCTATCTATTTTTGCTACCGGCAAAACGCCTGGACGGATCGGCATCAGACGGTATTTCTTCACCTGTTGCGCCATCTCGCTTCTTGAGGTTGCTTGGCTTCGTGCCGTCAAATGAATATTGACGATTTGTAACGTATGGCTGACGGTTTTGCCTTCATGCTTTTTGAGACCTCGGCTTGGATTATCGGCCTTTGGAGGAGGAGTATGAAAAACCGTACTGTTTGGCTGTATATGGCGTTTGTTTTCCTATCGAACTTCAGCACCATCTTGTATTTTCTGACGGTTTACCTTGAGTTCGTCGGATTCTCGATGGTCGCGATTTCTGGCATGATGATTGCGTACCAGGTAAGCAAATTTGCTCTCGAGATTCCTACCGGCTATATCGCCGATAGATTTGGGCGAAAGATAAGTGGCCTGGTGGGTATCGCGGGAATGCTCGGATACTACGCTGCCCTGCTCCTCATACGATCTCCTCTG
>CALINZ010000205.1 GCA_938045085.1 uncultured Collinsella sp.
CAGATGGAAGCTGCCCTCACCGGCGCTGCCATCACCTACCGCTGATCCGCTGAAACCGCCGGTTTCATTTTTTGCCGAAAGGAGTTTTTTGTATGGACACTTACGATCTGGTTTCCAAGCATCCGTTGCTGGCCATCCTGCGCAACGTTCCGCTGGAAAAGACCATTGATTACGCCGAGGCCGCCGTGCAGGGCGGTGCCCCCTTCTTTGAGGTGGCACTGAATAGCCCCCACGCCCTGGAGCAGATCACGATGCTGCGCACCCATTTCGGGGACCGCTGCACCGTGGGTGCCGGCACCGCCATTACCGTGGAGCGCTGCAAAGCCGCTCTGGACGCCGGTGCACAGTTCCTTCTGACCCCCGGCACCCCGCTGGATGTGTTCAGCTACTGCGCCGAGAACGACATCGCCCTGCTGCCTGGCGTGCTGACCCCCACCGATGTGGCCACCAGCCTGCAGTTCGGCTACAAGACCATGAAGCTGTTCCCGGCCGGCAGCATGCCCCGCCACTACGTCAAGGACCTGCAGGGCCCCTTTGACGGCACCAACTACATGGCCATCGGCGGCGTGAGCCCCGCCAACGTCGAGGAGTACCTGAGCTCCTCCGCCATCATCGCCTGCGGTGGCACCTGGATGGTCAAGCCGGCCCTGTTTGCCGACGGCGACTTCTCCAAGGTCGAGCAGATCGCCCGCGAGGCCATGGACGTCGTCAAGAAGGTCCGCGGCTAGGTTTAGCTCTCTATCGTGAAAGGGGGCGTGCCCTAGACCTCGCCCCCTTTCTTTTAAAGCGGCTCGGAAGCGCGCCGTTTCCGTCACGAACAAGAACCAAAACCGTCTTGTATGCTGATAGAACGTGACGGAAGCGGCACGCCCCCGAGCCGCTTTGCCTACTCGGCTGGCAGTCGCGCTCAACTGAGCCACTTCGGTAAAAACCGAGCCACCAAAACAGCTGCGGCGCCGTCTGGAGGAATGGACCCTTGCTTCCGGTCTTTTCCTCCAAGCGGTGCCGCAGCTTTGTGCCCCGGTTATGCCCCAACGCAGTTGCGGTGAAATAGGGACTGTTTGCGCCACCTAGGCCGCAAAACAGTCCCTATTTCACCGCAACTTATATGGGGATTGATTAGATGAACGAGTCTTTGGACAGCTCAAAATAGTCGGGATGCAAGGCGATAACCGGACCCTGCTCCTCGGGCATCAGGTGCAAGTGCGTCTCTGCCAGATAACTCGCCGCATCGGTGTCGCCCCTCTTAATGGCCTCGAGAATCCGGCGATGCTGCCGACGAATCGGCTCCCAATCCAGATCCTGCGACACCATACGCAACCAGTTGTATCGCTCAAAATGCGTGTTGACGCTCTTCATCCAATCCCACAACATGTGACGGCCGGCAATCACGAAACACGTCTCATGGAACAGGTTATCCAGGTCGAAAAAGCGACGCGTTTCGCTATGGTCGAGCGACTCGGACTCGGCAAGAATCTGCTCAAGCCGATGCTTTTGCTCGGGCGAGGCGGCCGAACAGCATTTAATAAGCACGCTTCTCTCGAGTTTCTCGCGCAAGAAACAAGCATTCTCGGCGCGTTCCATGCTGATCTTAGAAACGTAGGTGCCGCTTTTGGGACGCGTTTCCACCAGCTCCTGCTCGCGCAGGCGCACAAAGGACTCGCGAATGGGTGTGCGCCCGATTCCCGTCTCTTTTTCCAGACCAATCGCCGAAAGGCGCGTGCCGGGCTTGAGCTCGGCATAGATGATCTTGGAGCGCAATGCGTTGTATGCCTGATCTTGCAGGCTCTGATAATGCTGGTGCTGTTCCATAAAGCCCTCTGATGAAGCCCACGTTTTGTCGAATATCACCACGTAATACTATCGCATCCTCCATCCCCTCAGTTGCCGTGAAATAGGGGCACTCGCGTCGCCAGCCTTGATCCGCAACTTCATCCGAACACTTCCCACGCGTCGCCAGGACCGCAAACGATCCCTATTTCACCGCAACTTCCAACCAGTCTTTTGGACGGGCTTTTTAGCTACCCTAGTCCACGGATCAGCCCCCTTGCCACAAAATGAGCCTATCTACTACGTTGAGACGAATACCCCCGAGCATGGCGGAATTCAATAAAAGAAAACCGCAGGTAGTCGACTTGCAAATTTCGCTGAAAGGCGGTTACGGTCGGCCCAGACGGGTTTAACGTAGTAGATGGGCGCATTTTGTGGCGCAGCGCCGGCCTTACCCCAAATTGGCTGTCCACCCCCACTGCAATGCATGAGAAGACAGACCAGGGCTCGGCATTCAGCCAACAAGTTGTTGCAATTAGGTGAACGTTCATCTTGTTAATTCTATTTCGCTTTGCAAACGGATTCCCATGCGTATACTAAAGCTCGAACGAAACCGATTTCGTTAAGCTTGGGCAATTGGATGCCAAGACGCACCCTACCATCTTGGCATCCAATTGCCCACGTCATGTCATTTGCTTTCTTCCCGTCTCGTTGAGTTCTTCAGTCCTATTCCGATGCAACGAGACATTCCCGCACGACTGACCATGGGGCCGGCTTTTCTGCTTCTAAAGCAGTGCCTCCGATAACCCTCTTCTTTGCCGGCCCAGGTCAGACATTTCTTTTCAGATCTCTTTCAATCGAAAGGATGCAGTAACATGCGACCGCTCATCATCATGCATGGCGAAGACATCGATTGGCGTCATACCGTCATCAGAATGCTGATGTATCTGGCGGGCGTTGCCGTACTGGCACTCGGCATGAGCCTCCAGACGGCATCTGGTTTGGGCGTCGCTGCGCTTACGTGCTTTGCCACGACACTGTCCATGCTCACGGGCAAAACCCTCGGTTTTTGGATTACAGTTACCTATGTCGCCTACATCGCGGCGCAATTGGCTATCTTACGACGCGAATTTCAGCCGCGCATTTTGCTCGAGCTTTTTTCTCAACGCTGATCGGCGGCTTCACCGATTTGTTCATGGCGGTCAACCCACTGCATCTCACGGCGCTCCCCGCACAGGTTGCGACCATGTTGCTCTCCCTCGCTGTCACCGCATTTGGCGTAAGCCTCGTCGTCAACATGGGCGTTGTCCCCAACGCACCCGATGGCTTGGTGCAGGTCATAGCCGAAAAACTTAAGCGTCGCTTTGGAGACGTAAAAGTCGTGTTCGACTGCTCACATGTTGCGATCTCACTCGCGCTCTCATTGCTCCTTATGCACAACTTAGGCGGCTTTGGCGTGACCACCGCTATCTCGGCACTGTTCTTGGGTCGCGCCATCAACATTGCCAATAGGCTGTTCGCCCAGCACTTTGTGCACACTGCATTTGGAAACTAGGCCCGAGACCGGCTATACGCTGCGGTTTTGAAAATTCTCTTTGGCTCTAAAGTGCTTGATGCCGAGCTTGTCAATCATGGCAACCAACGGAATTGCGCCAACAAGTACTCAAAGGATCGAAAAACTCCCGCAACCATAGATGGGCTCCCAAAAATTGCGCCGAAATGAAGAAGCGGGGCAAATTGAGCTCGGGGTTTGTGCCGCACATCTATGAGAGGAGATATTTGATGCGTCCGGGCGCTACTCCATGTAGCCACCCTGAATGGCAGAGACTGTATGCTCGGTAAAGGCTTGATCGTGCCGGAGGTATAGCGATTGGCCTTGGGCTTCCAAGCGGCTCGGCGCTCGACCGGAATACCATCGCCGCGCGCAACCCCACCGCAACCCCACCGCAACGCACGACGCCATGTACTTGCACCTGGTCTACAACCGCAACATGATTGCAGAGGGTGCACAGGCAAAAAGCAAATAACAGACATCTCGATAATCGGCTCCAACCGTTCACCTTTCAAAAGTGAACGTTCACCTGATTCTAGGAAAACCTAGGGTTTAATCCCTCTGCTTCACATATACTGAGCTTGTACGAAAAACAAGACTTATATAGATGAACGTTTCTTTTGAAAGGATTGCTATGTCTGATCTTATGGACAGCTTCCGCCTGGATGGCAAGGTCGCGCTGGTGACCGGCGCCACCTACGGTATTGGCATGGCCATTGCCGAGGCGCTCGGCGAAGCCGGCGCCAAGATTGCCTTTAACGCCCGTCACGCCGACAAGGTCGCCGAGGCCGAGAAGCACTACCGCGAGCTGGGCTTTGATGCTCACGGCTATGTTGCCGACGTCACCGACGAGGCCGTCGTCGCCGAGCTCATCGCCAAGATCGAGGCCGATTTTGGCACCACGCCCGACATCCTGGTCAACAATGCAGGCGTCATCCAGCGCACGCCGATGCTCGACATGAGCGCCGAGGACTTCCGCCGTGTCGTCGATATCGACCTCAACGCCCCGTTTATCGTGTCCAAGGCCTGCCTGCCGGGCATGATCGCCAAGGGTCACGGCAAGATCATCAACATCTGCTCGATGATGAGCGAGCTGGGACGCGAGACCATCGCCGGCTATGCCGCCGCCAAGGGCGGACTCAAGATGCTCACCAAGAACATCTGCTCCGAGTTTGGCGAGGCCAATATCCAGTGCAACGGCATTGGGCCTGGCTACATCGCCACGCCGCAAACCGCGCCGCTTCGCGAGACGCAGCCCGACGGCAGCCGTCACCCATTTGATCAGTTCATCATTGCCAAGACGCCGGCCGCCCGTTGGGGCACGCCCGAGGACCTGAAGGGCCCCGCCGTGTTCTTGGCATCCGACGCATCGAACTTTGTCAACGGGCACATTCTGTACGTGGACGGCGGCATCCTTGCCTACATCGGCAAACAGCCGCAATAAGGAAACTGGGCGAGGCGGTCGGCAGTTAAGTCTGCTGCTCGGACAGTCCTGCGCAAGACGGAAAGCACATTAAGTGCTTTCCTTTGCGTGCGGAACTCACGACAGACTTAACTGCCGACCGCCCGCACAGCTCATCGCGGGTCGGATTAGCCGCCGCCCGCGCACAGAAACAAAAAACTGGAAACATTTGGTTGAAAGGTTAACTCCCATGAAGATCGCTCTGATCAACGAGAATTCTCAGAACTCCAAGAACCCCATGATCGAGGCTGCCCTTAAGAAGGTTGTCGAGCCCATGGGCCACACTGTCTTTAACTATGGCATGTATGCCGACGCCGACTCCAAGCCCCTCACCTATGTGCAGAACGGCATCCTGGCCGCCGTGCTGCTCAACTCCGGCGCTGCCGACTACGTCGTGACCGGCTGTGGCACCGGCGAGGGCGCCATGCTCGCCTGCAACTCCTTCCCCGGCGTGCTGTGCGGCCATGTTGCCGACCCGCTCGATGCCTACACCTTTGCCCAGGTCAACGACGGTAACGCTGTCGCCATGCCCTTCGCCCTCAAGAACGGCTGGGGCCAGGAGCTCAACCTCGAGTACACCTTTGAGAAGCTCTTTGGCTTTGGTTCGGGCAACGGCTATCCTGCCGAGCGTGTTGAGCCCGAGCAGCGCAACAAGAAGATCCTCGACGGCGTCCGCGCTGTGACTATGCGTCCGCTCGTCGACGTTCTGGGCGAGATCGATCAGGACCTGGTGAAGGGCGCACTTGCCGGCGAACACTTCCAGGAGTACTTCTTTGCCAACGCAACCGACGAGGCCATCATCGCCAAGGTCAAGGAGATCCTGGGCCTCTAATCGCACGACTCATTGCAGCTAACGCAAGCGGCGGGCGTCCCATGTACGGGACGACCGCCGCTTTTTGCTATCTACCGACTGACGCCGCGGGGATAGGCCTCACATGCACCAAGGGGTTGACTAGAGCTCGCAAGCAACCTTGTAGCCATCGCCGATGGCGTCGCGGATGTTGCCGCACTTGTTGGCATCGCCCAACACGTGGGTGGTAACGCCGGCTGCAGCAAGGTCGTCGGCCAACTTGGTATTGGGACGATAGCCCATGGCAAGTACCAGCGTATCGGCATCGGCGATGGTGTGGATCTCGCCGTCCTTTTCGTAGCTGATGGCATCCTCGGTAATCTCGGTCACCTTGGCCTCGGTCAGCACGTGAACGCCCTTGGAGAGCATGCGCGTGATGAGCACCGCGCGACCGGCGCCGCCCTCGTTGGCGGCGAGCGTCTTGGTCATCTCGATGACGGTGACGTCGCGATTGGCCGGCGACAGATCGTTGACCAACGGGGCCAGGTAGTCGGCCGTCTCGCAACCGACGGTGCCGCCGCCCACGATGACAATCTTCTTGCCCGGGAAAGCCTTGCCGCCCAACAGGTCGTCAGCCGTCATAACCTGCTTAAAGCCCTGCATGAAGGCCGGAGCGATGGGCTCGGCGCCATAAGCCAGGACGACCTCGTAGCCGGCGTAGTCGCGCTGAATGTCCTCGGCAGTAAGCTCGGTGCCAAATACGCACTTCACGCCTGCCTCGGCCAGGCGACGGTACTGA
Organism: uncultured Collinsella sp.; assembly: GCA_938045085.1. GTDB lineage: Bacteria > Actinomycetota > Coriobacteriia > Coriobacteriales > Coriobacteriaceae > Collinsella. Next base: position 6,374 of record CALINZ010000205.1, read on the forward strand.
TACTTGATCACGCGGGTGAGTTCCTGCTTTGCTGGCGGAACGGCTGCGATGCGCATCTCACCGCCCGGTTCGTCCTGCTTGTCCACGAGCACCACGTTATGGCCGCGCTTGGCGGCAATGTAGGCTGCCTCCATGCCCGCAGGACCAGCGCCCACAACCAGTACGTTCTTGGCCTCGGCGGCAGGCTCGTAACCGGCCTCGTCGCGCTCAACATCGGGGTTGACGGTGCAGGAGATGCGCTTGCCAAACATAATGCCGTTCAGGCAGCGCAGGCAGCCAATGCAGGGGCGGATGTCGTCGGCGTTGCCGGCAGCGGCTTTGTTGCAGAACTCGGCATCGCACAGATTGGCGCGGCCCATCATGCAGATGTCGGCAGCGCCGTCCTCGATCAGCTCCTCGGCGATCCAGGCCTCGTTGATGCGTCCAACGGTGGCGACGGGAATGTTGACGTGCTTTTTGATCTCGCGCGAGCAGGCGGCATGCGAGGCCTGCTGGGTACCGGCGGCGGGAATTGCGGAGCCGCGCTTGATGGTGGTACCACCCGACACATGAATCATGTCGACGCCGGCCTTCTCCAGGCGACGCGAGACGTAGATCATGTCGTTGAGGGTCAGGCCGCCATCGGTGTACTCGTCGCCCGAGATACGAACGTCGATGATAAAGTCCTTGCCGCAGCGCTCGCGAATCTCGGCGATGACTTCGAGCAGGAAACGCATGCGGGCGTCGAGCGAGCCACCGTACTCGTCGGTGCGCTTGTTGTAGAGCGGAGTCAAAAAGCCGCCGAGCATGCCGTGGGCGTGTGCCGCATGGACCTCGACGCCATCGACGCCGGCCTTCTGCATACGCACGGCGGCGTCACCGAACTGATGCGTGAGCTCGTGAATCTCATCGACCGTGATAGGACGCGGCGCCTCGCGGGCATAGGACGGGCCCACAAAGGACGGAGCGATCAGGCGCGGCGTGCCCGGAATGTTAAAGGCCATATAGGCGGGGTGGAAGAGCTGCGGCATGATCTTGCAGCCATACTCGTGGACGGCCGCGGCGAGCTTTTCCCAGCCAGGGATAAACGTGTCGTCGTAGCAGCACATGTCACCCGGCAGATAGGTATAGGTAGGCTCGACCGTCACGACCTCGGTGATGATGAGGCCCACGCCGCCCTTGGCGCGGGCACGGTAATGATCGACCAAGTCGTCGGTCACATAGCCATGATCGGCCAGGTTGGTGGACACCGGCGGCATAAAGACGCGGTTCTTGACCTCGGTCGTACCGACCTTGATCGGGCTAAAGAGCATTGGATAGGCAGAGGACTCCATACAGGGTTCCTTTCATTTGAGCCGCTCGGCGGCAGTTGCTAACGTACCTATCGTACCAGCAACTGCACAACACCCGACCGCACGCACTCCCCTGCCTACGTATCGACCCACAAAAAAGTTGCGGTGAGATACGGAGCAATCGAGGCTTTTGACAGCCAAAACAGTCCGTATTTCACCGCAACTGATGGATGGGATGTGTTAGAGGCCCAGGTAGCTGGTCATGCCTTCGACGGCGAGCTTAGCACCTGCCACGGCATGAACCACGGTGAGCGGGCCGTTAACCACGTCGCCGGCGGCAAAGACGCCAGGTACGGTGGTCATGCCGCGCTCATCGACCGAAAGAAGGCCGCGATGGTCGGTCTCCAAGCCACCCGTCGTAAGCACAAGCTTGTCCTTGGGCACCTGCGAAGCCGCAATCACAACTGTGTCGGCAGACACATGGTCAAGCTCTTCCTCGTAGCCCACCACATTGTTGTCCTCGTCGAAGATAGCCGTCTCGAAGACCGGACCGTTATCGTCGATGGCATAGATCGCCTTGCCGCACACAATCTCGGCACCATCGAGCTCGGTCAGCTCTACCTCGTCATCGATGGCAGAGATATGGCGCGATCGGGCATACACGGTGACCTTGCGAGCGCCCGAGCGCAGGGCCGTGCGGGCAACGTCCATGGCCACATTGCCGGCACCGATGACCGCCACGTTCTGCCCGATCGCCACGCTCGAGGGATCGACCAGGTAATCGATACCAAACAGCACGTTGCCGCGCGACTCGCCGGGAATACCCAACTTGCGAGCTCGCCAGGTACCGGTACCGACAAAGACCGCGTCGTAGCCGTCACGTAGCAGGTCATCGATGTGCAGTGCGCCGCCGATGGTGGTCGAAGGGCGCACGCGCACGCCAAGCGAGCACATCACGTGACGGTACTTTTGCACGAGCGCACGGGGCAGGCGGAACTCGGGGATACCGTACTCCAGTACACCGCCGACCTCGGGGCGCTGTTCAAATACCGTGACGGCACAGCCCAGCTGGGCTATCTTAATGGCCACGGTAATACCGGCAGGACCGGAACCGACCACAGCAACCTGTTTGCCGCACGACGGCGCGGGCGTCCACTCCTTACGATCCAAATACGCTGTCGAGATATAGTTCTCGATGCTCGAGAAATGCACGGGTGTGCCCTTGCGGCCCTGGATGCAAGCACCCTCGCACTGGCCCGAATGGTTGCACACCATGGAGCAGACCGCGCTCATGGGATTATTCTGGAACAGCAGCTCGCCCGCCTCTTCTAGACGACGCTGTTTGAACAGGTCGATGACCCGCGGAATAGGCGTCTGAACCGGGCAGCCCTTAATCTGACAGAACGCCCTTTTACAACCTAGGCAACAATTCGCCTCTTCGACAATGTGGATAGCCACGCAACTCCCCTTTTTAATGCAATCCAATGGGGCGACGATAAAGACCCTTCACCGCCGCCCCATACAGGTAATCTCAATCTGCCGACACGGCAAAAGCCAATGCTATAACTCGCGATGCGAAGCCCCGCAGCGAGCGGACATGTGCTCGAGTGTTGCCAGGCAGTCAGCCGCCGTCGCCGGCACGCTGTTCTCGACCACGCAGGGAATCCCAGGGCAGGCGGCAGCCGCCCAGGCCACCACGGGCTCAAAGTCATATCGTCCCGTCTCGCCCACGCCATGACACACCAGGCGCGAACCCGTACCGTCGCACCAACCGGCTTCGTCCTCGTTATCAACGACCTCAAAATCCTTGGCGTGCAGCGCGCGGATCTTACTGCCGCATAAGTAGAGCATGCGCGCGGTGATTTCCTGCGCTTCGTCAACAACACTGGGGTGCAGCAGTGATACCGGGTCATAGATCACGCCGAGCGACGGACTCGAGACGCGCTCTAGCACCTCACGGCAGCGATCCGGCGTGTTGACCGTTTCGTTCCAACCAGGCTCGATCAAAATTTGCCCACCCACGGCCTCGGCCCGATCGCAGACGCGTGCAAGCCCGTCTGCAAACGCATCGAGTGCCTCATCGGTCATGCGGTCGTCAGCAACGCGGTTCTGTGCATTGGGGCGACCGGTCTCGGTGCCAACCGGGCATCCGCCGAGCATCTGGGCAAAGTTCAAGCATGCCTCGTACTCGGCAAAGTTATCCATGAGCTGTTGGCGATCGGGCGTCGCCAGATTCTTATAACAGCCGAGCACGGCGACCGAAACGCCCGCCTCGTCGAGCACCGCACGCAAATGGTCGGCAAGCTCGTGGGTCAGGCCGCCTCGATCGATCCCCATCGATGCGTAGAGCACCTTGCTCGGCAGTTGAATGCACGAAAAGCCCAGCTCTCCCGCCATGCGAATGCGTTCCTCGACGGTCCCCTGCGGAAGGTCGTGCAAACGTACGCCCGGAGTAATAGCCCCCACGTTATTCACATCCCTTATGAGCGTTGATGCCCGGGGTGTATCCGCCAAACGGGTCCTCGATAGAGCACACGCCCGAGGGAGCAAGCGGGTCATGCCTGCCGGCCAGTTTGTCGTGATGCATGGTCTCGATATAGGCAAGCACCAGCGGCGCCACGCCCTTCGCATCGTTTTTGACGATAGGCTCGCTCATGTAGTAACCAAACGTGCCCTCGCGGTGCGCGGTGTTTCCCAAGCCCGCGACCAGGCAGATGTTGTCGAGCGCCAGCTGTCCATCATGCTCGGACAGGCAGGTCTCGCAGATGCCGTCGAAGGCGCGACGGCCGTACTGGTAGTAACGCTCGCCCAGCACGCCTAGACGCACGCCCTTCATGATGGCATTGGCAAAAATCGCGCTACCAGACTCCTCCAGGTAGTTGGGGGCGATATTGGGCAGGTTGATGACCTGATGCCACATGCCGGTCTTCTCGTCCTGATACGGCAGCATGGCATCGATCAGGTCGTGGAACATCTTGCGAATCTCGTCCTTCTCGGCTGACATCGAAGGCGGCATGAGCTCCCAGGTATCGATGAGTGCCATGGCAAACCAGCCCTCGGCGCGCAGCCAGAAGTTAGCCGAAAGGCCGGTGACCGGGTCGCACCAGAACTGTTTGCGGCTCGCGTCGTAAGCGTGATAGTACAGACCGTTGAGGGGGTTGCGCATCAGGTCATGCACGACCTGGAACATATGGAAGCTGTCCGAGCAGGCACGACGGTTGTGGAAGCTCAGCTCGTACTGCATGTAGAACGGCTGGGCCATATACATGCCATCGAGCCAGATCTGGTTGGGATAGACGGCCTTGTGCCAAAACACGCCTTCTTTGGTGCGCGGCTGGGTCTCGAGCTGGCGGTAGATGGTGTCCATGGCGGCACGGTACTTGGGCTTGCCCACCAGGTCATAGAGCTTGTAGAGGGTCTTGCCCGCATTGACGTTATCGAGGTTGTACTCCTGCGGGTTGTAATGCTTGATGGTGCCATCGTCCTGGACAAAAAAATCGATGTAGTCGTCGGCGAAAGTCAGGTAGCGCTGCTCACCCGTGATCTCATACAGTTCGATGAGCGCCTTGATCATGCAGCCGTCAATATAGTTCCAGGTGTTCTCCTTGCCGGCGCGAATCTTTTCGATATTCCAAGCCGGCGCCTGCGGCGTAGAGGTTTCGATCAACTGCTCGATATAACGGTCCAGGATTTGATTGCAACCCATTGCTGTCCCCTCTGACATAAACGATAGGTGAACGTTACCCCTAGTGTAACGCGAACGAGGAATATAGAGTGAACGTTAACCCTATATTCCTCGCGAACGGCAGACTTTTAGCGGCAAACGGCGGTGAGACCCGCGGCGATGCGATGCGCCAGGCGCTCATAGCCGGCAGGGCTGTAGTGCAGACCGTCCGGCATATAGAGCTCGCGGTGCTCCGGCAAAAACGGGCTGATACCGCTTTGCGCATACAGGTCAATCACCGGCACGGAGTAGCGGTCGCAGACCTCGAGCATCGCTCGCACGTAGGCGACCTGCGTCAACCCCAAATGGTTCGCCTCGTCGCTTGCCGGGATATCCTTCTCGTGCTTGCCGCTCGTCTTGCACGGCGTCATAAACACGAGCTTTGCCCGAGGCGAGCGCGCCGTTATGGTGCGAATCAGGTAGTCGAGTGCACCGTAGAACTCATGCACGTCCGTGCTGCCCAGCTCTCCAAGCGGCACGTTGCGGCTAAAGTCGTTGACGCCGCCAAAGACGATGTAGATATCGGCCGCATCGTTGATACCGTCCAGGCGCTCGACAAACGAATCGGTACGGTCGGCCTTGATGGCGATGCGCGAACCCTTGATGCCAAAGTTCTCGACGACCGCGCCTCCCAGCAACGCGCCCAGATGCGAAGTCCAGGAGATGTCGTTACCGCCTGCGCCGCATCCGTTATCGCCCCATGTGGTCGAATCGCCAAAGCAGCAAATGGTCGATTCACTCAAGCTCTTCGTTTCCATAATCTTCTCCTCATCCGCCCATCGGCGGTCATACAGGAACGTACCGTTTATTCGCAGCATGCCGAGGGGCTATGAACGGGCGCATTCCGCAACGTGCGAATCGAGCCATTCGATATCCTCGGCAAGATGTGCCACGCCCAGATGGTGTTCACCCGGACACACCTCGTGCCGCAGGCCATCTCTGCGACCCAGCAACTTGTAGGCATCGCGCACGATCTCGAGCTGCTCGTCAACATTTTTCAGCCCGTGCGAACCGTTCAGATGATCCTCTTCGCAGCTTTGCACCAGCAGCGGATGCGGCGCGATGAGCGAGGCAATATCGCCCATGTCGAGTAAGCGCCAAAGTCCGGGCGTGTAGTTGCAGCTGCAATTGCCATTGAGATGTAGCAGCGAATCATCGACACCGTACAGATAGCCCGAGACAAACGCCTTGCGCACACGCGGGTCGAGTGCGGCCAGGTACAACGTCATGTAGCCGCCACCCGAAAAACCAAAGCAACCCAGGTCATCCATGGCAATGTCGCCGCGCGCCTCCAAGTAATCGATCAAGCGCATGTTGTCCCAGACGTTGAGGCCCGCAACCGTAAGACCCAGCGGCTCGGCCATACGTGCTTGATTCAGACACGTACCGCGCAGGTAGCTGTTCTCGTCATCGCCTTGGCCCTTCCAGTCACGACGGTATCCCCAACCGCGCGCATCAGGACAGACGGTTACGTAACTCATGCGTGCCAAACGCAGACCGTAGTCGTAATTGAACTTACGCACGGCATCATCGACAGCCGGCACGCCCGCAACACCGGCTACGCTTGCTGCACCCGCTCCCTGATGGCCATGCGGGCAGATATAACAGCGTTTGAGTCCCCGCTCATCAAGCTTAGGATG
>CALINZ010000206.1 GCA_938045085.1 uncultured Collinsella sp.
TCAAATCGCGCTCGATGTCGCCGCCGGAAAGATTGATCCCGCCGCTATCGACGATGATATGGTTGCTTCGCATCTCTACACCGCCGGACTGCCCGATCCAGAGCTCGTGATTCGCACCTCCGGCGAGCTTCGCCTTTCGAACTATCTGCTGTGGCAGGTCGCCTATTCCGAGTTTTATGTCACCGATACCTATTGGCCCGACTTTGATCGTTGGGGCCTTGTCGACGCCATTTTGGCCTACCAGGGCCGCGACCGTAGGTTTGGTGGACTGAGCAAGACCGAGGAGGCTTAATCGTGTCCGATCGTCCCAAGGCGCCTGCTTCCAAGGCGTCAACTCCCAAGACGCCTTCCGCCAAGAGCGGCGCGGCTACGACTTCGTGGCTGGCCGGCTTTATTACCCGTGCCGCCGCAGGTATCGTCTACGCCGTCGTATTTATTCTCTGCCTGGTTTTGGGTATCGTTCCCACCGCCATCTTCGTCTCCGTCATGAGCGGCCTGTGCTGCTATGAGTTTTTTCGCATGACGAAGCTCGATGGCAAGGTGGCCAATGAGCGCCTGGGCATCGCTGCCGCCGTGCTCTTTCCGCTCTCGGCGCTGGGCGACTCGCTGCTGTTGAATGCCCTGCTTTTTGCTCTGATGCTTGCGGTGGGTATTTGGTATGTCTTGTCGGCGCGTACCCGCATATCCGATGTGGCTGTGACGCTCATGGGTCCCATCTACACCGGTTTTATGCTGTCGGCCATCGTGCTGCTGCGCGATGCCGTGCCCGGTTTTGCCGGCGCCCTGCTTTCGGTGGGTGTTTGCGCGTCTCTCTGGGTTTCCGATTCGTTTGCCTACATCGTGGGCAGCCGTATCGGCAGGCACAAGATGGTCCCCAAGATCTCCCCCAAAAAGAGCTGGGAGGGCTTTGTTGGTGGCATCTTGGGCTCGGTTCTCATCTGGCTCATTTTGTGGGCGACGCATTTCTATAAGTTGAGCTTGCCCTATGCACTGCTGTGCGGCGTTGTCGTGTCCATCCTGGGCGTTATCGGCGACCTCATCGAGTCTCGCATCAAGCGTGGCGTGGGCGTCAAGGATTCCGGCAACCTTATCCCGGGCCATGGCGGCATGCTCGACCGTAGCGACTCGCTTATCTTTGGCTGCATTACCGCGCAGCTTCTTTTGATGATCGGAGGCGTGCTGTAATGGCGTTTCAGACGACGTACGGCCCCGATGGGCGTCTGCGGGTTGCAATTTTGGGTTGTACGGGCTCTATTGGCACCCAGGCGCTCGATGTTTGCCGTCAGCATGCCGACCGTCTGCAGGTGACGTCGCTTTCCGTTAACTCCAGTACCGCCGAGCTCGTTGCGTTTGCCCGTGAGTTTTCGGTTCCGGCCGTTGCCGTGGCCGACACCTCCCACGGCGCGGACGCTGTGCTGCAGGAGCTGCCCGAGGGCACCGAGCTCGGTGTTGGTGCGCAGGCAGTTTGTGAGCTCGCACGTCGCGATGACGTCGACTGTGTGCTCGTCGCTATTGTGGGCGCCGCCGGGCTCGAAGCGAGCCATGCTGCCCTGACCTCGAACAAGCGTCTTGCACTTGCCAATAAGGAGTCGCTCGTCGTTGGCGGCGACCTGCTGATGCCACTGGCGCAGCCGGGTCAGCTCATTCCGGTCGACTCCGAGCACTCCGCCATCTATCAGTGCTATCTGGGTGAGAATCCACGCGAGGCCCACTGCATTTGGCTTACCTGTTCGGGCGGTCCGTTCTTTGGCCGTACGCGCGAGGATCTCGACCACGTGACCCGCAAGGACGCCTTGGCGCATCCCACGTGGGCCATGGGGGCAAAGATCACCATCGACTCCGCCACCCTTATGAACAAGGGCTTGGAGCGTATCGAGGCGATGCATCTGTTCGGTTGCGACCTCGACTTTATCAACGTGGTCGTGCAGCGTCAGTCCAAGATTCACTCTATGGTCGAGTATGCCGATGGCTCCGTGATGGCGCATCTTGGTGCGTCTGACATGCGCATTCCCATCCAGTTTGCCTTTTCATATCCCGAGCGCTGGGATACTCCGGCTCCGCGAATCGATTTCCGCGAGCTCGGGCAGCTCACGTTTGATGCTGCCGATATGGACACATTCCGCTGCCTGGCGCTGGCCGAGCGTGCCGGCAAGACGGGCGGCACCATGCCATGCGTGCTGAATGCCGCCAACGAAGTTGCCGTCGATGCCTTCCTGCACGATGCCTGTACGTTTACCGATATCGACCGTATCGTGGAATCGTGCATGGACGCACACGATACGCAGGTGGTCGCATCGTTTGACCAGCTTCGCGATGTCGATACGTGGGCTCGCGCCAAGGCCGCCGAGGTGCTCGCTGCAACCCGCTCTTAATCGTTAGGATTGCTTTTCGTTTTATGGATACTGTTCTGAGCGTTCTCTCCTCGGTCTTTTGGGGCCTTTTGATGCTATCCGTCCTCGTGTTTCTGCATGAGGGCGGCCACTTTTTGGCGGCCCGTGCGTGCGGCGTGCGCGTCACTGAGTTTTTCTTGGGCCTGCCGTGCCGCTTTGACATTCATCATACGTCGCGTCGCATCGGTACCAAGTTTGGCGTGACGCCGCTGCTGCTGGGTGGTTATGCCGCTGTCTGCGGTATGGACCCGACCGATGTCTCGTGTGCTGACCGTGTGCTTGCGGCGATCTATCGTCATGGTCGCGTTTCGGTTGCAGACCTTTCCGTCGAGCTGGAGCTGCCCGAGGAGGACGTTCTCGAGGCTTGTGCCTTGCTGTTGGGCTGGGGTTCCATTGCGCCTTGGTACGAGGAAGGGGAGAAGCCTTCACCCAGCTACTAT
>CALINZ010000207.1 GCA_938045085.1 uncultured Collinsella sp.
GCAACAACGCTCGAGGTGTTGCGCTGCGTGTAATAACGCCCGCCCGGTTCGATGTCCCACGCCGCATTCTCGGGCAGGTAGGTAAAGCCCGCCTCGTCGAGCTCGGCCATAATGGTCGCCGCCGTATGGAACATGCTGGGGCATGCCTCGATAAAGTCGATAAGGTCGTTGGCGGCCTCGATATCATCGGCCGTCACATGCGCGCGCTCGGGCGTTTCCTGATCCGTCATGCTCTCCCCTTTCGCTGGGTTGATGGTCCCCTCCAGCATACCCCGCCACGCCAGCGCCGCACTCTTCATTCCGTGCTTAATTCCGCGCCACTCACCAAGTTGAGCCATCATGCCCGCGCTCCTTTTGCGACAATTGCGCTAACAGGACGAGAGGAGCCGTCATGAAGCCACGTAACATTGCCATCACCTGCGGTGTCGCGGGAGTCGCCGTCGGCCTTGCCGCTGCCACCGGTATCGTTTATCACAAGCAAATCAAGTCCGCCGCGTCGCTCAAACGCTTGACCGGCTACGCGGATGGCTATGACCTGTACGCAATCGACATCGCCTACGACTACGATCTCGATCGCATCATCGCCGCTGGCGTGCGCGACGACCAGGCCTACATCGATGCCGTGGTGGCGCAGGTGCTGCCCGGTGTGCCGGCACATGTCCAGGCGCCCCAGTTTGCCTGCAGCGCTTTTGTCGCCGTAGATGCCGAAGGCCGCGTGCGCACCGGTCGCAATTACGACTTTAAGGACGACACCTCGGCGCTGCTGGTGCGCAATCACCCACGCGGCGGCTATGCTTCCATCGGGCTTGCCGCCCTTAACAACCTGGGCGATAACACTCCACTTGACTCCGTCGCCGGACGCGCCGCGGCACTCATGGGCCCGTTTGCCCAGCTCGACGGTGTTAACGAATGCGGCGTGTCCATTGCCGTACTCACCCTGGATTCCAAGCCCTGTGACCAGGACACGCAACGGCCCGTCATCAACACCTCGCTCGCCATCCGTCTGGTGCTCGACCGTGCCGCCACCACGCAAGAAGCTGTCGACCTGCTTTTCGCCTACGACATGCACGCCATGGCAGGACGCGATTACCACTTCTTTATCAACGACGCCGCCGGTGACGCGCGCGTAGTAGAATGGGACCCGCGCGATCCGGACCGCGCTTTCAAAGCGACTCCTGTACGCCAGGTTACGAACTTCTACGCCTGCTATGACGACGAAGTGCTGTCCAACCAAAAGAATGGCGAGCTGGGCCATGGTAAAGAGCGCGCCGTCGCAATCGCCGATGTTCTTGACGCCCATGTCGGTGCCCAGGACGAAACGATTGTCTGGGAAGCCCTGCGTGCCGCAGCGCAAGAACCCAATCCGGAAGACATCACCAGCAATACGCAATGGTCGGTCGTCTTTGACAATACCGAACCCGCCGCCGCTATTACGCTGCGCCGCCACTGGGGCGACGTCGACGCCTTCGCACTGTAAGGAGCCAGGCCCGTCAACCTTACGCCCGCCTGACGTTGTTTACATTTCCATACGCTTGAGCTAACACGTTTTACCCCCGCGTCAACAGTGTGCGGGGGTAAACTTATGCGCATGTTATAACTTGCCCGGAAGGATTCATCATGCTTAGGATCGGTCTTCTTACCAGTGGCGGCGACTGCCAGGCACTCAACGCCACCATGCGCGGCATTGTCAAAACACTTATGACCAACAGCGAAGAGCCTATCGAAATCTATGGTTTTGAGGACGGCTACCAGGGCCTTATCTACAGCAGATTCCGTGTCATGACTCCCGCCGATTTTAGCGGCATCCTCACCCGCGGCGGCACCATCCTGGGCACGAGCCGTACGCCGTTCAAGCGCCTGGACACTCCCGAGGCCGACGGCGTCGAGAAGGTGCCCGCAATGGTCCACACCTATCATAAGCTGCAGCTCGACTGTCTGTTTATGCTGGGTGGCAACGGATCCACCAAGACCGCCAACCGCCTGCGCGAAGAGGGCCTCAACGTTATCGCGCTGCCCAAGACCATCGATAACGACACCTGGGGCACCGAGTTGACGTTTGGCTTTACGAGCGCCATCGACGTCGCTACCAAGTGCATCGACGACATCCACACCACCGCGTCGAGTCACGGGCGCGTGTTCGTTATCGAGATCATGGGCCACAAGGTTGGCTGGATCCCGCTGTATGCCGGCGTCGCGGGCGGCGCAGATGTCATCTTGATTCCCGAGATTCCCTACGACATGGATAACGTCATCAAGACCATCGAGCATCGCATGGAGACCGGCAGCCGCTTTACTATCGTGGCCGTCGCCGAGGGCGCTATCTCCAAGGAGGACGCGGCGCTGCCCAAGAAGGAGTACAAGAAGAAGCTCGCCGAGCGCACGAGCCCGTCAATCGTGTACGACATCGCCAAGGAGATCGAGGCCAAGACCGGTCGCGAGACCCGCGTCGCCATCCCCGGCCACACGCAGCGCGGCGGTCAGCCCGACGCCCAGGACCGCATCTTTGCGACCCAGTGTGGCGTCGAGGCGGCGCTCGGCTGCCTGCGCGGCGAGTTTGGCTACATGATTGCCCTGCGTGACGGCAAGATGTGCCACATGCCGCTCGAAGATGTCGCCGGCAAGCTGAAGTTTGTCGACCCCCAGAGCGACCTGGTGCGCGAGGCCAAGGCGTTGGGCATCAGCTTCGGCGACGAATAGCCTCGGCTGGAACCGCCCCCATCGGAGGCCCCAGGGCTTACCTCCCAAATCGTCCTCGGACATGTCAGGACCCCGCCGTGCGCTTCGCGCGGCGGGGTCCTTCCGTCCTGCGGAAAGATTTGGGAGGTAAGCCC
>CALINZ010000208.1 GCA_938045085.1 uncultured Collinsella sp.
CGTCTGGGCGAGATCAAGGCTCAGACCGGCGACCTGCCCCTCGTTCTGCACGGTGGTACCGGCATCCCCGAGGATCAGATCAAGAAGGCCATCTCCCTGGGTATCTCCAAGATCAACGTCAACACCGATCTGCAGCTCGTCTTCGCCAAGGGCGTTCGCGAGTATATCGAGGCTGGCAAGGATCAGCAGGGCAAGGGCTTTGACCCCCGCAAGCTCCTCAAGCCTGGTCGCGACAACATCGTTGCCCGCACCAAGGAGCTCATGGAGGAGTTTGGCTCCGTCAACAAGGCGTAAGCGTCGCTAAACTTCCCACCGGAAGCCCCGTCTCCCTACACTGTTTCCTTTGCGCTCACCTGGCTTCGCCAGAAGTCGCGCCAAGGAAACAGTTCCGGGAGACGGGGCTTCCTTCGTTTAACGCCGCAGGGTTACGAGTCTGAATTAAGGTGGCTACTGGCTTCGCCAGAAGTCGCGCGACGGAATCAGCTCCGGGTGAACGGGGCCTCCTTTGTTAACTCGCTACAGGGTTACTGGGCTGAATTCATTTTTTGACTACCGCTCGGCGATGTTGATGGCTCCCTTGTTGGGGCTTTCTTTTTTATCTCGCTACAATGGACTTCAAGAGTTCTAATGACTTGGAGTTTGGCATGGCTGTTATTAATGTGCTGCCTTCGGATGGGAAGGTTATTGACGAGGGGCCGGTTGGTTGCTCTGTTGATGTTTGCAATGATGACTTCTGTTTTCTAGATATTGGCTTGCCACCCGAGATCCTGCGTTTAAAGGACGCGGGGTATCTTTCGCAGGCTATTGAGGCTTGCGACCGTCTACTTGCCCAAGATCCCGATCCCTCGCTTGCTGCCTGCGTTCGTGCCGAGCGGTATCGCATGCTTGAGACGCCGCTTCATTTTTCGGTGTCGCGCGATCGAGCTATTGCGATGATTCGCGAGGAGTGGCCTGAGTTTACCGAGGAGCAGTTTGACGATCTGATTGACCGTAAGCGTATTGACTGGCGCTTTATCGACGGTGAGCTGTTCGTTCTCGACAACTTCCTCGATTCGCTTCGCGTATATCCCAAAGAGGTCCCCGGCATGCGTCCCGATTCTACGGACGGAATAGCACTGCGCAACGAGATGCTCAAGGAGATGGAGTCGCAAAACGGATTGACTCGCGTTATTACGCTTCAGGCGTCCTTGTCTGTCCCCGGCGCTCTAGAGGGGGAGACCGTTTGCGCTTGGCTTCCCGTCGCGGCTGCCTGCCGTCAGCAGTCTCGGGTCGAGATTCTCGACATGACGCCGGAGGGTACTGTTGCTCCCGCGAACGCTTCGGCGCGTACCGCCTCGTGGTCTTCTTCGAGTGAGCGCTCATTCTCGGTGACCTATCGTTATCACATCGATGCCGCTTATCGCGATATCTATGGGGGTGCGCTTCCGGCGCATCCGTGTATGGACGCGCCGCTGTCCGAGGATATTTCCGAGGACCGTCCGCACATTGCATTCACGCCGTATCTGCAGCAGCTGACGGCCGGTGTTGCTGACGGGCTCGAGGATCCGCTCGATCGCGCTCGTGCTATCTATGATTACCTGACACAGCATATCGACTATCGCTATCAGCCACCGTACCTGCTTTTGGGATCTATTGCCGACGACTGTGCGCATTCGCTCCGCGGCGATTGCGGCGTTATGGCGCTCACGTTTATCACCATGTGCCGCATCGCGGGGGTGCCTGCCCGTTGGCAGAGCGGCCTGTATGTTGCGCCCGATTCGGTGGGGCCGCACGATTGGGCTGAGTTCTATACGCCACAGACCGGTTGGCTTAACGCCGACGTATCGTTTGGTTCCTCGGCACGCAGGATGGGGGAGGAGTGGCGTCGTCGTCACTACTTTGGCAATCTCGACCCGTGGCGTATGGTGGCCAACAATCGATTCCAGGCTGAATTTGTGCCTGCTTTCGATGGTATGCGCGAGGATCCCTATGACAACCAGATGGGCGAGGCCTCGGTTGACGGACGTGGATGTCGTAAGCGGGAGATGTTACGCAAGGTTGAGCTTATCGAAATGCTCGAAGTTCCATTTTCGGACTAATCAACAGAAAGCTGTGATAAACTAACTCACGCATTACGTGCCCGAGTGGCGGAATTGGCAGACGCAGTGGACTCAAAATCCACCGTTGGCAACAACGTGCGAGTTCGAGTCTCGCCTCGGGCACCATACACGCAAGTGAGCGTTCAAGGGGGTCAAGGCCCCCTTTTTCGTGCCGAACTCGCGTGAGCGCGCGGAGCGTTAAGCAAACAGGCCTGTGGCCTGTTTGTAGCGGAGCGTGGCGAGGGCGCCATGCGCCCGAAGCCCGGGGCTTCGCGAAGCGAAGTCCCTTCGAGTCTCGCCTCGGGCACCATACATGCACCTGCGCTTCAAGGGGGTTGCGGCCCCCTTTTTCGTGTACGTAATGTGATAACGCGCTGTACGTGTTATTATTCGCAAGGCGTTGTTTCCGCAATGCCCTAAAGAGGAACCCGAGGGTTCCCACCTTTTGGCGCCAATGAGCAGCTGACTGGTCATACAAATTAGATTCTCTTCCTCAAATCGAGGATGTCTATGTGTACGACCTGGTTGCTGAGAAGCGCCGGGTTATTTTTTTATGAATGGAGGTAGGGAAAATAGCTAAGTCTGATGACACCCGCATCAACGACGAGATTACTGCATCTTCGTGCCGTTTGATTGGCGTCGATGGCTCTCAGCTCGGCCTGTTCGCCATCCGCGATGCCCAGCGCGTCGCCGACGATCAGGGTCTCGACCTGGTCGAGATCGCTCCCAACGCGGAGCCGCCGGTCTGCAAGGTCATGGACTACGGTAAGTTCAAGTACCAGCAGGCCATGAAGGCCAAGGCTGCTCGTAAGAACCAGTCCAAGGTCGAGGTCAAGGAAATGAAGTTCCGACCCAAGATCGACGTTGGCGACTACGAGACCAAGAAGGGCCACGTTCTGCGTTTCCTCAAGAAGGGCGCACGCGTTAAGATCACCATCATGTTCCGCGGCCGTGAGATGGCTCACCCGGAGCAGGGCCTTAACGTTCTCGAGCGTCTCGCCGAGGATCTCAAGCCTTACGCTACGGTCGAGTCCAAGCCTAAGATGGAAGGCCGTAACATGCTTATGCTGCTCGCCCCGATTAAGGGCGCCTTCGATGAGGATAAAGCGGCAAGCGATACCAAGTAACTAGTGTTCTGTAACCGATTAAGGAGTATTTCATGCCTAAGATGAAGTCCCACAGCGGCACCAAGAAGCGTTTCCGCAAGACTGGTACCGGCAAGCTTATGCGCGCCAAGGCTTTCAAGAGCCACATCCTGAGCAAGAAGTCCACCAAGCGTAAGCGTGGCTTCCGTCAGGAGACCGAGATCGCCGCTGCCGACCGCAAGGTCATCAAGTCGCGTCTCGCCTAAGTTCGCGTTCCCGTTTTTCGTTTTACCGTCTAGGAGTTGATAGAACATGGCACGTATTAAGCGCGCTGTTGCCGCCAAGAAGAAGCGCCGTACCGTTATGCACCGTGCGAAGGGTTACTACGGTGCCGCTTCGCGTACTTACAAGCATGCTAAAGAGCAGGTCCAGCACTCCCTGCAGTATCAGTATCGTGATCGCCGCAACAAGAAGCGCGAGATCCGTTCTCTTTGGATCACTCGTATCAACGCTGCTGCTCGCCTGAACGACATCTCTTACTCTCAGTTCATGCACGGCCTGAAGGTTGCCGGCATCGAGCTCGACCGCAAGGTCCTGGCTCAAATGGCTTACGAGGACATCGAGTCCTTCAACGAGCTGGCTACCATCGCCAAGAAGGCTCTCGAGGCCTAATAGATTCTCTTGAATCGCTAGGGGAGTGTCGCGTTGTGCGCGGCGCTCCCTCTTTTTATCTGAAGCGCGGTTTACATTGCTAAAAGCGCGGGTAGATAAACACTTACAGGTGACCGATCTCTATATATTCCTGAACCAAAGGGTCATCATCTGATACGTGCGGAAGATCCGCACCAGTCTTTCTATTACCTATAGAAAGCAATATGTTGTGTAGGACTTGTGAAGAGTGGAATTGACGTCCCACAGAGCTTCGCGGTCTGGCAATATATCTCCTTGCCGCGCGGCCCGGTGGAACCGGATCAGCCGCGGGGCGTGCACCTTGAGAACCGGATACTGCGAGGATGGACACAATCAGTGTCGCATCCGGGCAGACATCGAACCATTTGAAATGGTCTAACTTGGATTT
>CALINZ010000209.1 GCA_938045085.1 uncultured Collinsella sp.
GAGCGATCCCGCAGGCGAAGCCGAGGACCAGCGAGACACCAAGCGCCCTGCCGGCACTCGCGGGTAGCCGCGGCACCAAAAAACGCCTGCGCACTCGATGGATTCGGATGCCCGACAGAGGCTCCTTATGGCTGCTTCCTTCCGGACCTGACCAGATTCGGAACATGTCGTCATCCGAACCCATCGAACGCGCTAGGCGCTCGGTATATCTTACCCGCTCCAGCCCGATGGGGCAAGGTGGCTAATTTGGGACGGGGCTTTTTTGACTACTTGGGCAATCAGATCGACAGGTGGTCAAATAAGCCCCATCCCAATTAGACTGGTCTGACGCCGTGCCACGAAAGGGGCCTATCTACTACGTTTAAGCCGCGGGGGTCAACCATAGCCGGCTTTTTCAAAAATCGGCAAGCCGTCTACCTGCGGTTTTATTTTCGTATATCCCGGGATGGTCAAGGGTGCTCGGCTAAACGTAGTAGATGGCCGCATTTCATGGCGGACGGTCCGACCCAAGGCCCAAGACAGCCAGCCTCGGTTGGCCATTCTCGAAGTTGCGGTGGAATACGGACTGAATTGGCACCTTAAAGGCAAAAACACTCCGTATTTCACCGCAACTTATCGAGGGGATGGGTTTTAGATACGGCCAAGGTCGTAGGCTTGGGCGGCGGCTTCACCGGCGCAGATGAGGTTGGTTGTGGCTTCTTGGGGATCGAGTGCCAGCTCAAGGCCCATGGGCTTGCGGCAAACCGGCAGAACCAAGTCGACACCCTGCCCATACACCGCATCCAGGTTGTCGGCACGACCGCCCACGACGGCGACCACCGGCTTGCCATATCGCTTGGCGCGACGCGCCACGCCCACCGGTGCCTTTCCAGCGGCGGATTGCTCGTCCATATTGCCCTCGCCCGTTATGACCAAGTCGGCATCGCGCACGTGCTCGTCAAACCCAATCAGATCGAGCACCGTCTCCACGCCCGAGCGTAGCTCGGCACCGAGCGCTAGCAGCGCGGCGCCCAGGCCGCCGGCGGCGCCGGCACCGGGCACACCGAGCACCGATCCAAATGTCCGCGCGCCCTCGGGCACACGCAATAGCCCCTGGGCCCGCATCCCGGCAATCGCCGCATCGAGCAGACGGCCGTAGCCGACCATCCAGCTATCGTACCTGCTCAGCGCCGCGGCGTCATCCGTCGGTAGGCCCTTCTGCCCGCCAAACACCGCCAGTGCGCCTCGACGCCCCACGAGCGGATTCTCGACATCGGAAAGCACGACAACGCGCGCACCGCTCAGTGCCCGAAGCGCCGGTGCCAAATCGATACTCGCCACGTGTTCAAGTCCTGCGAGACCGGGTGCGAAATTGCAGCCCTGATCATCGACCACACGCGCGCCCAGCGCCTGCAGCATGCCGGCGCCACCGTCGTTGGTGGCACTGCCGCCCAGACCAATATAGATAGTCTTTGCCCCCGCACGGACCGCGCGAAGTATGAGCTCGCCCACGCCATAGGTCGAAGCCGCCAACGCCGCCGACTCCGTGCAGGGCGAATACCCAATACCCGCCGCCTCGGCCATCTCAATTACAGCCGACTCGTGCTCGCCGTCCACCAGCATCCGGGCAGACACTCGATCGCCCAAGGGGCCTGCAACCTCACAGGTTGAGAGCTCGCCACCGCATGCGGCGATGGCACCGAGCGTTCCCTCGCCACCATCTGCCAGCGGCAAAGCGTTCAGCTCGGCATCGGGCCACACGTGGCGCACGCCTTCGGCAACGGCCGCCTCTGCCTGCGCGCTCGAAACGCTGCCCTTAAAGGAATCAATCGCCAGCAGCACACGGCGGGGCCGGCGGCACGCGGCACCAAAATCGACCGCCTCAACGGCAGTATCTTCGGCACGCGCGAGCGCCTCAACATGAGCGGTATGCGCCTCAAGATCAGACCCACAGCCGCAGACAGCACCATCGGCGCCACGCAGCCCACTAAAATAGTCGCTCAACACCTCACGACACTCATCCGCCAGCACGCCGGCATGTACGTTAAACCGATGATTCAGACGCGAATCGGCATTCAGGTCATACAGCGAGCCCAGTGCGCCCGCCTTGGCATCAGCCGCGCCATACACGCAGCGCCCCACGCGCGCGTTGACCATAAGCCCCGCGCACATGCAGCAAGGCTCGAGCGTTACATAGACCGTGCAATCGGAAAGGCGCCAGCGACCGAGCGACCGAGCGACAGCGCACAGGGCCGCGAACTCTGCATGCGCCGAAGGGTCCTGATCGAGCTCGCGACGATTATGCGCCCGCGCGACAATCTCGTCCGCGCGCACCACCACGGCACCAATGGGCACTTCGCCCACTGCCGCGGCAGCGCGCGCCTCGGCCAGCGCCTCGCGCATGAACTTCTCGTCGATTTCGGTGATCGTCATCGTTCGCCTTCCCTGTTGCAAATTCAAAACGATGCTATCATTACGACTCACGGAGAGATGGCAGAGCGGTTGAATGCGGCGGTCTTGAAAACCGTTGAGCGCGAGAGCGTTCCGGGGGTTCGAATCCCCCTCTCTCCGCCACTTCTAGTGATGCACCGGCGTCATGGTTCGCTCGAACAGTGCATCGACCACGTCGGCCATCTCGGGTCGGCGCTCGAGGTCGTGACCCGACTCCCACCAATTTGTGAACAGTCGAATAATGCCACCAGCGATAAACTCCGATGTCGTCTCGAGCGAAACGGGCGCCAGGGCGTCTTCGGCAAGCGAGCTCATCACACGCTCGCGGACAGAACGCGCGATGCGGTCGCAAATCATGCCGGTTAGCATGCCCGACATGCTGCTCGCCAAAATATTATCCATGAGCTGCTCATGCGCCAGAATCATATTCATGGCATCGTCAAAGACCTCATGGCGAAGCGCCTGCACGTCCCCAAGCGACTCCGCGTCCGCCGCATCGGTCCGGTTTTGCGGCAAGCCCGTCATAAGCTCATCGATATAGAAGGCAAAGTAATCGTTTTTATCGCGAAAATGCTTATAGAACGTCGTGCGGCGAATCAGGGCCCGGTCGCAAAGCATGGCAACCGTCAAATCCTCAAACCGATGCTCTTCCAAGAGCTCGGTAAAAGCATCGAACAGGGCACGATAGGTTTTCTTGATGCGAAGGTCCATCCATATCGCCATCCTCAAGGTGTAGACAGCATTCCTTAATTTGTCGCATATCTTACACCTGTACCACCCGTTCCATATTGGCGCCCCTCCTTGGCGGAAACATAACGCTTACCGGAAAGTTCGGTATCGCCAAAGGTTGCGGGTATACTAGTAGCGTTACACCAACGGCAGCCAGCGCAAAACGCCGCTGCCATTCGAAACGGAGACATCATGCTTCCCGTCATCATCGGTATCGTTGTTGTCGTTGTGATCGTCAGCGCCATCGCCGGCATCTACAACAACATGGTCACCAAGCGCAATCGCATCGATAATGCTTGGCAGAACATCGACACGCAGCTGCAGCGCCGCAACGACCTGATCCCCAACCTGGTCGAGACCGTCAAGGGCTACGCCAAGCACGAGCAGGACACGCTCGCCGCCGTGGTCAACGCGCGCAATGCCGCCGTGAGCGCCACCACCCCCGAGGCCAAGATGGAAGCCGACAACGTGCTGACCGGTGCGCTGCGCCAGCTCTTTGCCGTCGCCGAGGCCTACCCCGACCTTAAGGCGAACACCAACTTTACGCAGCTCCAGGCTACGCTCGAGGACACCGAGAACAAGGTGAGCTACGCGCGCCAGAGCTACAACGACTGCGTGCTCAGCTACAACAACGCCATCCAGACCTTCCCGGCCGTTATCTTTGCCGGCATCTTCCAGTTTAAGGAGCGCCAGGGCTTCGAGGCCGCCGAGGCGGCCCGCCAGGCACCGACCGTCAAGTTCTAATAGGTGGCAGCGCATCCTAAATCGGCTATATGCATAAACCGCCCCGTCAAATGCATATTTCGGCGGGGCGGTTTCCTTTTTCGCGAAGGTCCCCCTCTAAGCGCCGTGCATTTTTAGGAATATTCAACATAACCAAGAGCTTCGGGCGCCACGATACATGCCAAAGACCGCGAATTTCCCTGCAAATCAAACGCTGTCAGCCCATTACCCCGCCCATCATTCGTAGAAAACATCGAGAAATCCCGATTTTTTTGCCCGAGATCGGTATGCAGGGGCCTTCGATTGCAGAATATTCGCAAAAATGCACGTCGCCACCACCCCCACATGGCGCGAAGCAAATCAAAACCACCCCTAAAAGGGGTGGTTTGCTCTTAGGGTATAACCCTTGGAT
>CALINZ010000210.1 GCA_938045085.1 uncultured Collinsella sp.
GTGCTGGTAAGCTCGGCGTTGCTGTTGAGCACCTGGGCCGTAACGCCGGCGAGCGCCACGCGGGCGACGCCGATCGTCATGAAGATAGCCGCAATGATGCAAAACGTTTTAAGAACGCTCATGAAAACCGGGCTTACCGCCTGGTTTGCCTGACGGCCCGCGCCCGTGTAGACATCAAAGCGCGGCGCGCGCTGCTCACGGGGAGCAACGGGGGCCTGCGGCGTCTCACGATAGGCGGGCATGGCGTTCATATCATAGGCGAGTGCTGCGCTTGAAGTGTTGTAGCCCATGATATGCCGCCTCCCATCCCGAGTACGTTGGTAGTGTGTTTAAGCTTCGTTTATGGTGCGAGCGGGAGGTCCAATATCGCGCGGTCGCGCCTACAGACGCTGCGCCACGCGGATTTTGGCTGATCTCGCCCGAGGGTTGCGCTCAACCTCATCAGGCTGGGCAACCAAGGGTTTGCGGGTGATGACCTTGAGTATCGGCACGCACACCGGAATCTCCGGCGGACACGTGCACCCCTGGCTCATCTCCTTAAAGTGGTTCTTTACGATACGGTCCTCGAGCGAGTGATACGAGATGACGCAGATACGTCCGCCCGGGTTGAGCCACCTGGTGGCAGCATCAAGCCCTCGTTCGAGCACATCGAGCTCGTGATTGACCTCGATGCGAATGGCCTGGAAACTTTTCTTGGCCGGGTGTCCGCCATGCCGACGAGCGGCAGCCGGGATACCCGCCTTGATGATCTCGACAAATTGGCCGGTGGTTTCGATCGGTTCTTGCTCGCGGCGGCGCACAATCTCGCGCGCGATCTGCGAGGCGAACTTCTCTTCGCCGTAGACGCGTAGAATCCGGGCGAGGTCGTGTTCGTTATAGGTGTTGATGACCTCAGCTGCGTTTAAGGTGTTATTACCCGGATCCATCCGCATGTCCAATGGGGCGTCCTCGTTATACGAAAAGCCCCTGCCAGGGATATCGAGTTGCGGTGACGAAACGCCCAAATCGAACAGGAAGCCATCGACCCCGGGCACCTCGGCCGAGCAAAGCAGCTCGTCCAAGTCGCCGAAGTTGCCCTTCAGCAGCTGGTGCGGAACGCCGGGAACCTCGCGGTCCAGACGGGTGCCAGCGGCCTCGAGGGCCATGTCGTCCTGATCGACGCCGAGCAAAAGGCCCGTCTCCCCCACCTGCGCGGCCATCTTTACCGAATGGCCGGCACCGCCAAGGGTGCAATCGCAGACAACGGAGCCGCTCTTTAGCCGCAGCGACTCAAGCACTTCGCCGAGCATGACAGGTTCATGCCGATATTCTTGTGTCAAGATCCCACGCTCCATCCGTTACCCGTGCCTTGCCCTTACGAGAAGAAGAGGTCCAGCAGGGCCTCATCGTCACCGTCCTCATCGGCCGCGGCGCGATCCCAAACCTCAAGGTGGTCGTAGTTGCCCACAACCGTGACCTCGCGGTCGAGGTTCGCCTGTTTGCGGAGAGACTCGGAAAGACCGATACGACCGGCGCTGTCCACGTCCATCGACGTGGTGCGCTTGTTGATCGCCCTCATGAGCTTCTGGTCATTAATGTCACGCGGGTTAAAACCCTCGTGGCCCTCACGACCCGCGAAGAGTCCTTCGACCCACTTATCGAAGGCCTCGGCAGAGAATACGTACAGAGCATCGACATCCAGGGCTTTGAACACGCGAACGTGCTCTCCAAGCTCCTCGCGAAGGGGTGCAGGCAGGGACAGACGACCTTTTGCATCGAGATTGCGCTCGTATGCACCAGTCATTCCCATGTGCGCCCTCCCCTCGGTTACTCAGATGGCACGTACGCGGGGAACCACCCCGCCTGTCGGCGTCATTAATAATATGGGGAACTGACCCATTTTT
>CALINZ010000211.1 GCA_938045085.1 uncultured Collinsella sp.
CCTGCGGTGACTGTTCCCGCCGAGCCGCTGCCCGTCGCTGACCCGGTTGTCCCCGTGGCCGATCCTTTCGCTCCGATCGACAACTTCGCTGCCGACGATCTGGACTAACATTCGGCCTACAATTTAGTGCCTAGAAAGGACCCGCAGCTTGCGGGTCCTTTTTTATGACTGTGCCGGAGTGCATAACATAAAAAACCGAGCCCTGCACATAATGGCGCAGAACTCGGCGAACGGGTGAGCGGTCAAGGGTAGGTTTTAAGGCATGTCCCAAAACCTACTTGAGGAGGAAGTCGGAGAGGGGAATGGTACGGGCCTCGCGATGCTCGGGATCGGCAATGTGATCGGCAGGATAGCCGCAGACGAGCATGTGATAGGGATAAATGCCTTTGGGCAGATTGAACTGCTCCTGTGCCACCTCAGGCTTAAAATGGCATACCCAGCACGTTTCCAGGCCCTGCTCTGTGGCCTCCATCATCATCTGATCACACACGATGGACGTATCGATTTCACTGGAATTCATCTGGTCATACGGGCGCACCCAAGCATCATCGGTAACGCTGCAAATAAGGAAGACAAGCGGAGCCCCAAAGATAGACCCATCACGAGCAAACCGAGGCTGACAAGCAGCAGCCTTCTCCAGAAGCTCAGGCGTATCCAACACCATCACACGGGTTGGATGATTATTACAAGCAGAAGGAGCAATACGCCCAGCCTCAACAATGGCATCCACCACAGCCTGCTCCACAGCCCGATCTTCAAACTCACGACAAGAATACCGACCCCGAGCCAGATCCAAATACCCCATAACCAAACCCTCCAAAGTCAGCAAATCAATCCAAAGTAAACCAAAGGGTACCCAAAGCACCACCCAGCCAAACGTTTAAGGCGGTCCCAAAGTTCCCAATCGGACTCAAAGGCCCTGCCAACAAAAGCCCCATCGCTTTCAAAGTATCAGCCAAAGTTCCCAATGGTGGTACGTAAGGCGAAGGGCCGGCCACGGTTTACTTTCGAACGACTCTGCAAAGCAGCCGGAGTGAGAAAGCAAACCGTGGCCGGCCCTTCGCCGCCGGGACACGTACCCCCAATTAACTGTTCTTCATGACAATCGAATCCACGACATCGGCCACATTCTCACAGCAGTCAGCGCAGTACTCCAGGAAGGCGTATACGTCACGCCAGGCGATGACCTCGAGCGGGTCCTTGCCGTTAACGTGCAGGTTGCGCATGGCGTTGATATAGAGCTCGTCGGCTTCGGACTCGATGGTGTTGATCTGGATGACGAGTTCGCGCAGGGTCTTGGACTTGCGGTAGTTGGGCAGCTCGACCATCAGGTCTTTCATGGCGCGGCAGGCGTCAGTCACCTTGTGGGCGATGACGATGGCGTCGGGATGGATGCTCTGGATGTTGGTGAAGTAGACGCGCTGCACGACGCCCTCGATGCGGTCGAGCACGGTGTCGAGTGAGCAGCTCATCAGATCCAGATCCTCGCGCTCGAGCGGGGTGATAAAGGCGGTGAGCAAGGCGTCCTCAAGCTCATGGTGCTTCTTGTCGGCCGCATGCTCGATCGCGTGCATCTTGTTGAGCATATCGTGAATCTTTGCGGGATCGAAGTTCTCGAAAATCTTGGTGAGCAGCTCGGCGGCCTGGACGGCAAGGTCGGCGCAGGCGACGTAGTTGTCGAAGTAGAACGAATCGGGTTTCTTTGCCATGGGTGGGTCCTTTCGAGGCGAAGACGGGTGGGCGAGGTAATGCAGTCCGGATGGACGTTCGGTTTGACTAGAGGAACATCATGAACAGCTTGGCCATGACAAAGCTGATGAGTCCGCAGGCGGGGAAGGTGAAGAACCAGGTGAACATCATGTCTTTGACGACGCCGAAGTTGATGGCTGAGAGGCGCTTGACGGCACCGACGCCCATGATGGCGCAGGTCTTGATGTGTGTGGAGGACACGGGGATGCCGGTAAGGGTGGCAAGCAGCAGGTTTGCGGCGCCCGCCAGGTCGGCGGAGAAGCCCTGATACTTTTCGAGCTTGACCATGCTCTGGCCGACGGACTTGATGATGCGCTCGCCGCCCACGCTGGTGCCGATACCCATAGTGGCCGAGCACAGCAGCATAATCCAGATGGGGATGCCTGCATCGCCGACGCTCGTCTGGCCGCTGGCAAAGGCCACGCCTAAAAAGAGCACGCCGATGAACTTCTGTCCATCCTGCGCGCCGTGCATAAAGCTCATGGCCGCAGCGCTCGCGATCTGAGCGTATTTAAAGAAGACATTGGCACGTCGCCTGTTGGCGGCGGCGAAAAGAATCGAGACGAGCTTGCACAGGACCCAGCCCATGACAAAGCCCAGGCCGATGGAGAGCGCCAGACCGTAGATGACCTTCATCCACTCGTGGACGTTGACGCTGCTGGCGCCACCGAGGGCGATAGCAGCACCGGTCAGGCCGGCGATAAGGCTGTGGCTTTGCGAGGTGGGGATGCCAAAACGCGACGCCGTGGCGCCGTAGACGACGATGGAGAACAGCGCCGCGCATAGGCAGGCGAGCGCCATGGTGCTGTTTCCACCAAAGTCGACGATATGTGAGATGGTGTTGGCGACGCTCGCGTTAAAGTGCGTCATGATGAGCACGCCGAGGAAGTTGAATGCGGCGCTCATGAGAATGGCGGCGCGGGCGGGCATGCAACGCGTAGTGACGCAGGTCGCGATGGCGTTGGGCGCGTCGGTCCATCCATTGACGAAGATGGCGCCCAACGCGAGGATCACGGTGACGGCAAGGACTGGGTTCGACACAATTTGGCCGAGGAAGGTTGAGAACGTTACGTCCATATATGGGCTTTCTCGAAGTTTGCAGACACGTTACAAAAACATGATAAATCGTATCACCTCCTGCGGGTCTCTTTACCGAGTTCTGATGGGAGAAGTGAACTTTTTGGCACTAAAATTGAATATTAGCCCTGTTGACCGCGGGTGTTCTTTTTGCTAACACGCCATGCGGACACGTGCGATTACTACGACACTCCAAAACCACAGTCTGTTCGCTTTACAACATGCAAACATGCGTTCGATAATAGGAGGCATGGAATATCGACAGACAGATGGCAAAACTCGGCGCGTGCACAAGCAGTATGTGGACGTCGTGGCTCGCATCCTCGCGGGCGGACAGGTCGTGCCGGTCACCGTCTGCTGGGTCGACGGTCGTTGCTTTACGATTGACGAGATTGTCTCGACCACTGGGTTTGGCCTGACGGTTCACGGCATCCGTACGGCAACCTATAAGGTGCGTTTTGGCGGGCACGCGACCGAGTTGTATCTGGAGGACCAGACGCGCGAGCGGGCGGACGGCTCGCAGACGCACGTGATGCGTTGGTGGGTCTGGGCCTTTGATCGTACGCTTGAGGGCGAGCGCCGTAGGTAAGGACGTACGGCATTCGGGTACAATGACAGGAATCTTGTCACCTGCTGCGCCGTCTTTCACGGCACTTTTTGAAAGGACGAACCTATGAACGATATCCAGGGCTATCAGAACGGCCCCGTCGAGAGCGGCGCAAGCCGCGCCAAGGAGATGTCGCCGCGCGCGTACAACCTTGTCATGTCTGCCCTGATCTTTTTGGGCTTTTGCGCCATGGGCGTCGGTGCTTACTTTACGAGCACCATGTCGTTTGCGCGCATGATGATGAGCGGCGCCGCTTTGCCGCTGGTCTTTGGCTCATTTATTTTGACCATCGTCGGCATGGTCATGATGTCGGCCGCCGCCAGCAAGCAGTCCGTGGGCCTGTCCCTTGTGGGCTACGTAATCTTTGCGAGCACCTTTGGCCTGACCGCGTCGTTTGGCCTTGCCAACTACGACCTGCCCACCATCAACACTGCCTTTATCGCCACGGCCGCCATCACCTTTGTCTTTGGCGCCTTGGGCGTGACGTTCCCCAAGTTTTTCCAGCGCGTATATGGCATCGGTTTTGGCATTCTGCTCGCTACTATTCTGGTTGAGATCGTGCTGATGTTCATGGGCGTCTCACAGACCATCACCGACCTGATCGTGATCGTGGTGTTCGCCGGCTTTATTGGCTACGACACCTATGTTGCCACGACGGTGCCGCCTACGCTGCCCAACGCCGTGCTTATGGCCTCTAACCTGTTCGTGGATATTATCAACGTGTTCCTGCGCATTCTGAACATCCTCGGCCGTCGCGACTAGTGGCGAATTGCGGCGGTGCTTGCCGTGCGTGCAAATCGATGCGAAAGGCGGTCCTTCGGGGCCGTCTTTTTTGTATGCGGCGGGGTATCATGGATGGGAAAAGCCGATAGCGGCAGAGACCGAGAAAGGTGACCACTTATGGCAGACGTCGACAACAGGAACCGTAACCGCAGGTCCAACCGAGCGGGTCAGCCCAATCCCAAGCGCGAGGCCCGTGCCAAGGCCGCCGAGCGTCACGTGGCAACTGTGTCCGAAGCGTGCGCCAAGGATATCGAGCGTTCGCTTGCCGGTGTTCGCGAGTTTGACGGTATGCCTGCCGGCTTTGTCTCGGCGATGAAGGCCAAGGTTCAGAGTGCTGTGGCCACCGAAGAACAGGTTGCCGAGGACGTCGAGGGCGCGGAGGCTGCCGAGGTCGAGGCAGCGCTCGAGCCCGTCGAGGAGCCTGCCGAGGAAATCGCCGAAGCTGAGTCCGCGCCTGCTGAGGAGCCCGCTCCGGTTCTGCCCGAGGTCACCGTGCTCGATGCCTCCACCACGCAGGCCATCTTGGACAACGGTCGTGGCTATGCGCAGTTCTGCGACATGGCCGTGCTCGCCTTTGCCTCGTTCACCAATCCGGGCGGTGGCTATATTCAGGGTTATCTGGGCCAGGAGGCCACGCTGTGCGCCGATTCGTATCTGTACAACGTTCTCGATAAGCAGCGCAAATGGTACGGCGAGAACCGTCGCCGCAACATCAACTGCGAGCTTTACCGAAACCGTGCGCTGGTGGTGCCTGCGGTGCGCTTCGACCGCAACCACGTGCATGCATACGCCGACGTGATCGTGGCCGCCGCGCCCAACGTTAAGCGCGCCCGCCAGGAGTATCGCGTGAGCGACGATGCTCTGCTGGATGCCCTGCGCGACCGCATTCGCTTTGTGCTTGCCATCTGCGACGAGCTAGGTCGCGAGAAGCTCGTGCTGGGCGCTTGGGGCTGCGACAACAACGGCTTTGACGCAGAGGCCGTGGCCGAGCTCTTCCGCAAGGAGCTCGCGTCGGGCGACTTTAAGGTCAAGCAAGTCTTCTTTGCCGTGCCTTCTACGCGCTGGGATGAGGATTTTGCCAAGTTCGAGCACGTGCTGGCAAACTTCCCCGAGCGCAACGAGGAGTCCTATGCCCAGGTTGCCGCTCGCGCTGCGGCAGCTCGCGCCGCCGAGCAGATCCAAGCTGCTACCGAGGATGATGAGGACGAGGACGACTGGCGCAAGTACCTGTAATCGGTACGTGCTGACAGATGGGTCGAGCCGGCGGGAGAGGCTGCTTCCGTCGGTTTTTTACTGAGCGAGGGGCTTACGATGAAAAACGTTCTATGCTTTGGCGACAGCAACACCTATGGTTACGATCCGGCGGGCATGCGCGACGGCACCGCGGTGCGCTATGCGCAGGATGTGCGCTGGTGCGGCGTGGCCCAACGTGACTTAGGCGAGGGCTGGCATGTAATTGAAGAAGGCCTCAACGGCCGCACGACGGTACGCGACGACATGTGCCATCTGAACACCAATCTTAACGGCATCCGCGCACTGCCGATGCTGCTCGAGGCCCATAAGCCGCTGGATGCGATCGTTATTATGCTGGGAACCAACGATTGCAAGACGGTCTTTGGTGTGACGGCC
>CALINZ010000212.1 GCA_938045085.1 uncultured Collinsella sp.
CCTGTTGGGCGAGGAGGCCGGCGTAGGCGAGCAAGTGGCGAAGATCACCGAGCGCGCCATGCGCGGCGAGCTCGACTTTAAGCAGGCGCTCGAGGAACGCGTGGGGCTGCTTGCCGGCTTGGACGAGAGCGTGTTCGAGCGCACCTTTGAGCGCGTGACGTTTACCCCCGGCGCGCTGGAGCTTGTGCGCTCGGCGCACAGCAAGGGCTGGAAGGTCGGCGTGGTAAGCGGCGGCTTTCACGAGGTCGCCGATAAGATCGTGGCCGCCGCGGGCATCGACTTTTGCCTCGCTAACCGCCTGGAGGTCGTGGACGGCAAGCTCACCGGCAAGCTGGCGGCAGACATTGTAACCAAGGAGTCCAAGCTCATCCAGCTGCTGGACTGGGCAGTTGAGTGCGGTGTCGACATGGCCCATACCGTGGCAATCGGCGACGGCGCCAACGACATCCCCATGATTCAGGCCGCGGGCACGGGCATCGCATTTTGCGCCAAGCCCAAGACGCGCGAAGCCGCCCCATTTGCCATCGACGAGCGCAACCTGATGCTCGCCATGGACATCATCTTGCGTGACTAGTCGATCCTCCTAACAATTGAATTAGTCTGTCCTATAGTTTCCGAACAATTTTGTCTTAGTGTTCGGAAACATACCCTATGAGTGCTAGACTTTGCGCCGTCGAAGGGAACATATATGGATAAGCGAGATTTTGAGCAATTGCTGAGCGATGTTGCCGGCGGAGCAGTCACCCCGGCCGTCGCCCTCACGCGCATCCAGACGGCGCCGACCGCCGATCTGGGTTTTGCGCAGCTCGATCTTTCGCGCGGGGTTCGCCAGGGAGCCGGCGAGGTTGTCTACGGTGCCGGTAAAACCGCCGAGCAGATTGCCGCCATTATCGAAGCGCTGCGCGATGCCGGCCAGGAGCGCATCCTGGTCACGCGCCTGGACGCCGAAAAGGCAGCCCGCACCTCGGAGCTCCTCGACAACGGCATCGAGCTGGGATATGTCCCGGACGCGCAGCTCGCCCTCGTAGGCGGCAAGCCCTCCCCTACCGGCAACGGACGCATCGTTGTCGCCTGCGCCGGCACGAGCGACCTGCCCGTCGCCGAGGAAGCCGCGTTGACGGCCGAGTTCTACGGCAACGAGGTCGACCGCCTCTACGACGTAGGCGTCGCCGGCCTGCACCGCCTGCTCGCGCATGCCGAGGAACTTGCCCAGGCGCAGGTGGTCATCGCCATCGCCGGCATGGAAGGCGCGCTGGCGAGCGTTGTCGGCGGCTTGGTGAGCTGTCCGGTCATCGCCGTTCCCACCAGCGTGGGCTACGGCGCGAGCTTTGGTGGCGTAGCCGCGCTGCTCGCCATGCTCAACTCCTGCGCCAGTGGCGTTTCGGTCGTCAATATCGACAACGGCTTTGGTGCCGCCTACCAGGCAAGTCTTATCAATCACCTGAGCGCCGGCACATCCCGCGCCCGTTAAGGAGCATTCCATGTCCAACCATCAGCACACGCTTATCATCGACGGCACTTCGGGCATCAGCGGCGATATGACCGTCGCGGCCCTGCTCGACCTGGGCGCCAGCGAGGAGCACCTGCGCGAACAGCTCGCCACGCTGCCGATCGACGGCTTTTCGATCGCTGTAACGCGCGTAAACAAGCATGGCATCGACGCCTGCGATTTCGACGTCCAGCTTGCAGAGGGCCTCGAGAACCATGATCACGATATGGCCTGGCTCTACGGCAACGAAGCAGCTGTCGAGCACACGCACGAGCACGAGCACGGGCATGAGCATGAGCATCACCATCATGATCATGGCGGGCACGAACACGAGCACTGCCATGAGCACGACCATGAGGGCCACGCCCATGAGCACGAAGATCATCACCACACCCACCACCATCACCACCGTTCTTTGGCGGATGTCGCCGCCATCATCGATGGCTCGCAGTTAAGCGATGGCGCCAAGCGCCGCGCGCTCGCCATCTTTACCGCGCTCGCCGCCGCCGAGGCCAAGGCCCACGGCAAAACGCCCGAGACCGTCATGTTCCACGAGGTAGGCGCCATCGACTCCATCGTCGACATCTGCTCGGTCGCCATCTGTCTCGATGACCTGGGTATCGAGGACATTGTCGTCGAGTCGCTCTCCGAGGGTCACGGCACCATCCACTGTGCCCACGGCCTTATGCCCATCCCGGTGCCCGCCGTCGTCAACCTATGCCAAGCAGGCAATATCGCCCTCACGCCCGCACCGGTCGCCGGCGAGCTCGTGACGCCCACGGGCGCCGCCATCGTCGCCGCACTGCGCACGTCCGAGCACCTACCGGCCCGCTACCGCATCGAGGCCGTCGGCTACGGCGCCGGTAAGCGCCCCTACGAGGGTTGCTCCGGCACGCTCCGTTGTCTGCTCGTTCACGTGGATGCATAGCCATGGATGCCCGCAAAGAAAAAAGCCGCGCTGCCATCGTTGCGGCGTTCTCCGAGCTGCTACGCGAAGTGGACTACGGCAAGATTACCGTCGGCGACATCATCGCGCGCGCTCACGTAGGCCGCGCGACATTCTACGGCCTCTTTAAGAGCAAAGACGACCTACTGTCCGAGCTCGTGAGCGACATCTGCACCCACGCCCTCGACGACGATGGCACACCGCTCGACGACCCACTCGTGCAGGTCGAGCATATCCTCAACAACCTCTGGGAGCGCCGCCAAGGCGTTCGAGCCCTCGTAGCCGGCGCCGGCTCCCGCGTCTTCGCCGACTGTCTCCGCAAGACCATCATGTCACGAGCAGCCGAAACCGTGCCCGCCGACCCCACAGGCCCCGCCGGCACCATGGACCGCAGCTTCTTACTACACCACATAGCCTCAAGCTTCGTAGCAACCGTCCAATGGTGGGCCTGGCACAACTTCCAAGCAGACAAAGCCGACGTAGCCAAAGACTACTTATCAGCCATAAAGCCCCTCTTCAACTAAGTAAACCCCTTATCCCAAAGTTCCGCCCTCATCTCAAAGACCCGAACCCAAAGCACAATCCAT
>CALINZ010000213.1 GCA_938045085.1 uncultured Collinsella sp.
CTAGCTGTTATAGATTTAGACGAACGAGCAACCAGGGCTAAAAGATCTCAATCTGTAACACGTAGCCCACTTTCGACCGTCTACCTGTTACAGATCAAGACAATAAGATAGTCAAATCCGAACTTTCCAAGCAGTTATGAAGCATGGTTTCTAGTTTTCGGTATCACGAACATACTTTCGGTATCATTTAATGGTATTATGATATCGAAAGTATGTTCGTGATACCGAAAGGAGCCGCATGCGCCAGTTCGATTACACCACAGTCCCAGCGGAACTCGAAGCAACTCCAATCACCAACCTCCTCCTCTCGATACGCGAGCATAAAGGCCGACAGCTTGCTCTGAGTCAAGTCAAACCCGAACTTCTGTCGTCACTTATGGAGGAAGCTAAGATCCAAAGCACCCAATCCTCCAACGGACTTGAAGGAATTGTTACCACCCAAAAAAGACTCAAAGCAATCATGGCGTATTCCGCCAAGCCAAGCTCCCGCGCAGAGGAAGAAATCGCTGGATACCGAGATGCGCTGTCGCTTATTCACGAGCAACACGATTCCATTCCCGTAACGCCATCGGTCATTCTGCAATTGCATCGTGACCTCATGGCGCACACGGCAATCTCGTATGGAGGCCATTGGAAAGATAGCGATAACGAAATCATCTCCATCGACGATCAAGGCAATCGATTTGTGCGCTTTAGGCCCCCCTCGGCTCTAGCAACCCCGGGACTTATTAAAGAAGCCTGCCAGTCCCTCAACGATGCTTTATCTCGCCAAGTTTGCGATCCCCTCCTTATATCGCTCCGCTTTATCTTCGATTTTGTCAGCATTCATCCCTTCAACGATGGCAATGGCAGGATGAGCCGGCTCCTTACAACGCTGCTGCTCGAAAAGACTGGATACGACGTTGCGCGTTACATCAGCATCGAACGACTTATTGAAGACAATAAAGCGCTTTACTACAACGCCCTCGCCGCAAGCTCCACTGGATGGAATGAAAATCAAAACACCGAAGCACCTTTTATCCGTTTCATGCTCGGAACAACCCTAGCCGCCTACCGACAGCTCGAGCAGCGTACCTTAATTGAATCAAGCACTTGTCCCATGTCGAAGCAAGCGCGCATCGCTGTTCTATTTCAACAGAGACCCGGCGTCATTAAGAAATCCGACATCCGGTCCAACTGCCCCGATATCAGCGAGGTAACCGTTAAACGAACCCTCGGTCAGCTTGTTAGTTGCAGCGCAATCGAAAAAACAGGAGCGGGCCGTTCGACGGGCTACATACTCAAAGACGTCCATGCTCTAGAACTATTCTTGCAATCCACAATACCCGATGGCGAGGCCGCAATAACAAAAGAGGCTCCAAAGGATAAGCTCCTTGAACGTGTAAACCACGCCGAGGATGAAAGCAAAGAGGGACTCTATGAAGACTATGATTCATTCTCAAGGGACATAAAGACGAAATACGGAGTCTAGTCATATCTCAGAATAGCCTCATCCTTGTTGCTCAAAGTTATTTGCGCGTCATTGTAAAGCGGTACCCCTGCGCCGGCAGGGGGGGGGCAGAAGTATCGCCTGCCGATCCTGCTGGAGTCGGCAATCAGATAGCGCGCATCGGCCTTGCTAAAGGCGAGCTGCTGGATACGGCCCTCGTCCATGTTGGACGTAGATATGTCACCGTCCAAGATGCCGTTGGCACCGATAAACGCCGCGTCGATGCCCAGCGCACGCAGGGCATCCTCGGCCGTTGGCCCCACAAAAGCGGCAGTGCGGCGACGGTACATACCGCCCACGAGGCACAGGTCGCAGCCCTCGCGCGCC
>CALINZ010000214.1 GCA_938045085.1 uncultured Collinsella sp.
GACGCCTAACCACCAAAACCACCACAAAGGGGACAGGCACCTTTGTGGTGGTTTTGCCGAGTTTGATAGGTTTCTAGAAAGGCTTTCGGACTGTGAAGGATTCCGACCTCTCCACAACGGCTGCGCGCGACGCTGCCCGCATCGTCTGGTTTAAGCGCTATCCCGCCAAGCAGACCCTCATCGCATTTTTGCTCGCGCTGTTGGCGACCACGGCGTTTTCCATCGATTCCGCCCCGGTGTCGAGCAACGCAGTCTTGGCGATTGACCCCAAAGCCTCGGGCATGCTGTACGTGTGCTACGAGGTGCTCCTCTCGTTTGCCGGCCATACCGACGCGGTCATGCTGCTTGCGCTTGCCTGCCTGCTCACCCTGCCGTTTCGCTACGTTTTCTTTGGCCGCGGCGACGCTTGGCGTCCCTCGGTGATCCTTCCGTCGCTGTTCTTTGCCGTCTGCATGGTGTTTGGCCGCAGCTACGACCTCACCGACTCGGCCGAGATTGTCCTTGGCGACAAAGCCCGCATCATCTGCGCCTGGATTGGCGGCGCGGGCTGGATGCTCTTGGCGGTCGTTGCCTTCTACCTTGCCTTTGAGTGCCTAGATTGGCTGAGCTTTCGGCGCATTCCGTTTTCCGAAGCGCACTTTGGCCGCGTATGGCGTGTGGCTCACGCCGTGCTCTCGGTCCATCCCTTTGCCGGGCCCTTCCTGGTGCTTATGGTCGCCTGGGCGCCCACGCTCATCGCTTCGCTGCCCGGCCTTTTTATGGGAGATACGGGTGCGCAGATTCGCCAGTGGTTCAACTACCCCAACGGCACGAGTGACTACCTGCGTCTGCTCAATCCCAATGTGTTGCTCAACGGACATCATCCCGTGGTGCACACGGCTATCATCGGTTCGTGCGTCCAGCTGGGGCTTTCACTGTTCAACAGCGCCAACGCAGGTCTTGCCATCTACACCTGCGCTCAGTTCGTCATTACGGCCGCCTGCATGGCCTATTCCATCTCGTCGCTGCGCAAGCTGGGCGTGAGCCTGCCGGTCCGCGGCGTGATCTTGCTGTTCTTTGTGTTTATGCCGATGTTCTCTAACTACGCGGCGTTGCTCACCAAAGACGTGCTCTTTGCCGACGCGTTCTTGGTGCTGCTGGTACAGACCGTGAAGCTCGTGGCATGCGGCCTGCCCCGTCGTGATGCCAATGTCGAGCGAGCGGGCGAGAAAGCCCCCGTGCTCTTTGCGCGCCACGACTGGCTGCTGCTTGCTCTGGGCGCCATGGGCTCCACGTTTCTGCGCAACGGCGGCCTGGTGTTTCCCCTGGCGGCATGCGTAATCGCGGCGGCGTTTAGCGCATGGGACGCGCATGCGGCTCGTCGTGCAGCCAAGCAGGCTGGTGCTGCGCCTTCGGGCACCACCCCGCGTTTCCGCTGGGTGGGAGTTCTTGCGGTGCTTGCGCTCTGCCTTGCCTCTAATATGTACTTCACCAAGGTCTTTATGCCGGCACACGACATCACGCCTGGTTCCAAGCGCGAAATCCTCTCGATTCCGTTCCAGCAGACGGCTCGTTTTGTCCAAAAGCACGACGGCCTCAACTCGGGCGTCAACCCCACGGTTAAGGAGGACGGCACCATCGTGCCCATTCCGGGCCGCCTGGTCTACCGCGGCATCGACATTGACACGCTGGCCGCCGAGGCCGACGCCCATGACCGCTTCATGTTTGAGGAGGTCATCTGGC
>CALINZ010000215.1 GCA_938045085.1 uncultured Collinsella sp.
TGACCAAGCGCGGCAAGGGTGACGGTAATGCCCGATAAGCCCAAGGAGACCAGCGGGCAACAGCCCGACTCCTCGTTTATCCAGCTCGATGATCCAAAGCAAAAGGGCGCCGCTTCGGCGGCGTCCACCTCTCGTCGCAAGGCGCTCCTCGGCGTTCTGACTGCTGCATGCACCATTCTGATCGTCGTCTCGCTGGGTTTCGTCCATCCTTCCACAAGCGGTGCCTGGTCCATCGACTGGATCATTCAGACCGTGACGGGGGAGAGCGTCGTCACCAAGGACACCAAGGCGTCTGGCTCGACTACGACTTCGGGCGAGGCCAGTTCCAAGGATTCCAAGTCATCGAATGATGCAAAAGACGAGTCCAAGGGTTCGAACGACGGCAAGGACGATTCCGAGTCTTCGGACAAGGAATCGGATAAAAGCTCGGATAGCAAGAAGTCCGATGGTCAGAACGGCAAGAAGTCTGGAGATAAATCCGCTGCCCAGAATATGGGAGCCGGCGATACTTCCAATGTGTCTGGTGGTGCTTCTTCGGGCGGTGGCCAGTCGTCTAATGGAGCCTCATCCTCTAATGGTGGAAACGCCTCCTCGGGCGGACAGGGTGGCTCGCAGGAGTCCAACTACGTAACGGTGACGGTTTCGGTCACATCGAGCGCTGTGGGCAATCCTGTGTCCTCTGGTGGCACCTTTACCTTTAACGAAGGCGCTACCGTCTACGATGCCCTGTGCGCGCTGGGCCTTTCTGTCAACGCACATGGCTCTTCGTACGGCACGTATGTTTCCGCGATTGGTGGTTTGGCCGAGAAACAGTACGGCGGCACGAGTGGCTGGATGTACTCCGTCAACGGCACATCGCCCATGACGGCGTGCAGCAACTACGTTCTCTCAAACGGTGACAACGTAGTCTGGTATTACGTGACAGGCTAGAGGCCTCGACATAGCGCGCCAGACGGGCGGTCCGGACAAACATCCGGGCCGCCCGTTTTTCATGCGAATGGGACTGGGCCGCCGGGTCTCTCAGCAAACAAAAAACCGGTTGGAATGGGAATTCCAACCGGTTATACATTCAAGCAAATAGTGATCGACTACGACCGTGCACCCTCGAGGAAGAAGCGGCGGCTGAAGTAGTTGTACCAGGTGACGAGGAACGTGGCGATGGCCTTCATGGCCTGGTAGCCGATGCTCAAAAACGTGACGCCTACAAACATGTACAAGTCGTTGAGGCCCAAACCAATCACCGACAGGATGGTGAAGATCGTGAACTCGCGCTTGCGGCTCATGCCCTCGCGATGGTCGAACACGTACTTCATGCTGAGCCAGTAGTTAACTACGACAGACGTGGTAAACGAGATCGTGGTGCTCATCAAAAAGTCGAGGTGGAACAGCTCGACGAGCGCAATAAGCATGCCCCAGTCGATGCCAAAGGAGATAAGACCCACGACAGCGAACTTGAGGAACTGCTTGGTATGAGGTTGTGCCAGTGCCTTGCGCACGTAATCACATCCAATGCGTTGATGAATCGAGCAGAGGATACTTTAGAGCTTTTGCATGGGAAACGTAAGGGCTTTGCCAAGAACTATACGAACTCGCCAAATTTGCAAGAGGCAATCCGCAAACGTCGTAAATCCTTCCGTAAACGAGCAAGGCCCACGAACAACACAGCGCTCGATGCGCGTCATCCGTGGGCCCCGTAGTGCAAACAGGGGGGCAAGCTACTTGGTCTGCTCGCCCTCCAGGAAAATCTTGCGCGTTACAAAGTTGTAGACCATGACCAGTGCGGTGGCGCAAATCTTGGCGATATTGGCCTCGAGGCCCAGGCCGGCGTTGAGGGCCAGCACGATGCCGTCGTTGAGCGCCAAGCCAATGACGGACAGCACGACAAAGATGATGAACTCGCGGCGGCGGCTCATGCCCTCCTTGTGCGCAAACACGTACTTCATGCTCGCGACGTAGTTAAAGATGAGCGAGACGATAAAGCCGCTGGTGTTGGCAATCAGGATATTGAGGCCCAGACCGTAGTGGAGCAGATTCATGATGCCAAAGTCGATGACGGTGGCAACGACGCCGACGACGCCAAACTTCATGATCTGCGCAAGGAGCTTTTGCATGGTACCTGCCTTAGTGTGGCGCCAGGGCGCCGTGGGGATGACAAACTTGTCAAGTTTAGCCAATCCCCGCAGACGGAGCTAGGCGCGCTCCTCGATAGCACCGTTTCTATATGCATCGAGCAGCTGGCGCAGGTCCTGGATCTGGCTGCGAATCTTGGCACCGGTATCGGTGTCGCTCACCATGCGGCGCCGGTCGGCCTCGTCAAAGCGGTTGGTCTCGCTTTCGATGTCGATGTTGCGGGTGAGCGCCTCGGCAACGGTGGTAAAGGC
Organism: uncultured Collinsella sp.; assembly: GCA_938045085.1. Lineage (GTDB taxonomy): Bacteria > Actinomycetota > Coriobacteriia > Coriobacteriales > Coriobacteriaceae > Collinsella. The sequence goes on from CALINZ010000215.1 coordinate 2,382, forward strand.
CTGGTGCGACTTGAGGCGGCATCCGCGCGAGCTGGAGATAAGCGTGTAGCCGGCGATGCCTGTTTTGGGATGGTAGGCGCGACAGAAACCGCCGTCGATGACCAGCAACTTGCCGTTGGCACGGATGGGCTGCTCGCCCTTGGTGGTTTTGACCGGGGTATGGCCGTTGATGATGTGGCCCGTCGGCGAGCAGGCCATGGGGG
>CALINZ010000216.1 GCA_938045085.1 uncultured Collinsella sp.
TTCTGGGTGGCGTCGAAGAAGACGGAGCTGTCCTTGCCGCCAATCTGATCGGCACCGTCGTGGTTGGCGGTGGCGCCCAGGTTGATGGCGTCGAGCTTGTAGCCCTGGCAGAACTGCAGCATCTCGGCAGTGTTGCCAAAGACAAACATGACGCGCTCGCCGAGGGTGTTGAGCTTGTCCATCTTGGCGAGGGCACGCTCGACGGTGAAGACGTTCAGGCGCACGCCCTGGGGCTTGGCCAGCTTAAGAGCGCCCTTCTTGATGTCATCGTTGGCGGCAGCGTTGTCGACGACGATGATGCGCTCGGCCTGAACCTTGGTGGTCCAGGTAAAGACGACCTGGCCGTGCAGCAGACGGTAGTCAAGACGTGCGAGGACGATCTTGGCGGGACCGGAACTGTGACGGGGCGCCTTAGCCTTCTTGGCGGGAGCCGCGGCAGCCTCGACCGGAGCATTGGGGTTGGTCAGACCGGTACGGGCCTCGTTGATGAGGGCCGCGAGCTCGGTGCCCTTGACGGGGACGGGGCTCATAGCGAGCGTCAGTGCCAACGGAATGTTGAAACCGCTGACAACCGTGAACTTCGTGCCGTTCTTGGAAAGCTCGACCATGCTGTTGTTGACCGAGCTGCCGAGCATATCGGTCAGCACATAGACGGTATCGTCCGCGTTGAACGTGGCGATCATGGCGTCCACCTTGTTGGTGATGGGCTCCTTGTCGTCACGAGCAAGCGACACGACGTGGACGTTCGACACGTCGCCGAGAACCATCTCGAGCGTGTCTTTGGCGCCTGCGGCCAGGCCGCCATGAGATGCGAGAATGATCTGATTCATCTTGCCTCCTCCTTTTCGTTATGGTCATTATAACGTCTTATACGTTGCTTATATTGCTAATTAGTATAAAGACCGTTCGCGGGTGAAAATCGACCGTTGACGGGTTTAACGTACTTGAAACGTTGGGGCTGGATAGGCCGGCGCTGGCTGGATAACCCCAGGCCAGACGCCGTGCACAATCCTCTATCGCACGAAGTACCAGGGGCTTTCCTGCACGGTGGGCTCCAGCGCGATGCCAGTGCGTTCCTTAAACAGATCCATGTCCTGAGATTTTTCGGTCCACCACGCGTTGGGCTTAAAGGTCATGCTCTCGACAATACGTTTGACAATGACGCTGTTGCGCAGCCTGGAGAAGTCGGTGTTCATGATCAGGATGGACGCAAGCACCAGCACGATGCCCAGGACCTTGATCGCGCCGGCGGGCTCGGCGTAGACACCAATGCCCAGCAGTACGGTGACGACCGTCTCGAATGACATTACGACGGGAACTTTCGACGTCTCGAGCCCCATGGACAGGCCCTGCATATATAAGACATAGGCCACGGCTGTGGGGATGAGTCCAAAACCAAAGAACAACAGCAGCAGCTGTGGCGACATTGCCGCGGCGACATCTGGCCACGGAGCCGCGATAGCCGCCATAACCGCACCGCCAAAAACAAGGCCCCAAAACGTGACAGCCAGCGGGTGGACCGTCTTGGTTGCTATCCGGCTAAACACCGCGAGCGACGCGCCACAAAAGCCCGCGATCACGCCCGACGTGACGCCCCAAACCGAAAAATGGAAACCGGAAAGGTCGCCATTGGTCACTGCAAGTACACAGCCACCGATATTAAAAGCGATGGCAACGAGCTTGTTGGGAGTCACATCCTCGCGATAAAGCACGCGGCCGAGCATGACGCCAAACACCGGCGAGGTGTAGAGCAGCACCGAGGCCGTGGACATGCCCACCTCGCCCATACACTCGTAATAAAGCGTGTTAGCGGTGGCGAGGCCGATAATGCCAAGAAGCGCACAGGGAACAAGCTCTTTAGGACTTGCCTTGAACAGTGCCAGGGGACCCGATGCTTTTCCCTCACGATCGCCTCCCTGGCAACCCATGAACGCCAAGACCGGAGCCATTAAGACGGCACCTGACAACAGGCGAAAGGCCGCCATGCTCTGAGACGAAACACCCAGGGCCGAGATGCCTTTTACAAAGATTCCGATGCTGCCCCACATAAGCGCGGCGATCAGCACCAGCACATAGCCCAGATTGCTTTTCTTCAACGCAGCCTCCTCGGTATTGTTTCCAATATGTTTCACACTACGTTATAGTCGTTATATACATTTTTCAAGACACAAATCGGCGAGCGGGAAAATCCGATCGCCCACACACTCATTGGGTACTCATTGGGGACGTACTTAAATGAGTAGTCGTTGGGTGTTCCTATAGTTTTGTCAACCGTCGGGGCTACTCCCGGTAGG
>CALINZ010000217.1 GCA_938045085.1 uncultured Collinsella sp.
TGCCAAGCAAAAAGAAGAAGTAGCTACGCGCCCTGGCGATGTTGAATTGGTGCCTTGTTCCTGTGGGGCCGTGGCGATGTTATGCTCTAACCTCGATTGTTTGAATTGCTTCGAAAAGAGGATGCCGTGATCTGCCCGCATTGCCTTAAGACTATCGAGGACGGCGCCTCGTTCTGCCCCTACTGCAACGCCTATGTGGGTCCGGGCGATGGTCCCGAGCACACCGAGTTCGTGTTCTGTGAGGGCTGCGGTGCCCGTCTTTCTCCGCATGATCGTACGTGCCCCAAATGCGGACGCCCCGCTCCGGGTATCCTCTCCGAGGACGCGGCCGCATCCGACCTGGCAGCGGGCCGCACGGCAGGCTTTCCGCGCCTAACGCAAGAGCAGATCGATACCGAGGTGCCTCATGCGCCGGCCTCTGCCGCTGCGGTGCTTTCGGACGCCGCCGATCCTAACGAGACCTGCGTGCTGCCGGCTTTCGATAAGGATTTCGGTATCCCCAAGGTCGATATTCCCACGCCGGTTTCCTTGCATGACGATGCTCAAAAACCCAAGCGCAAGGTGCATCCCGACGAGGACGCCTATCACAAGCACAAGCGTCATATTCCCAAGCCGCTCATCGTCATCGCGGTCCTTGCCGTCGTTTGCGGCGGTGCCTATTGGTTCGTGACGGCCGATCCCATGGGTGTCATGCCTGGCTTCTATGACCAGTTTGGTCAGGCCGCGCAGACGACCTTCCCTACGCGCCAAAAGGGCGAGGCGACTGAGGACGATACCAAGCAAGACGATTCTGCCGAGGTGGTCCAGGAAGAAACCGTGCTCACCGATGACCAGCTCTATACCAGGCTCGACGGTCTGTATCAGACCATCGTGTCCTACGGTGACGAGGACCAGATCGGCGAGGTCATCGATTCCTTTAACAACGGCTATCTCCGATCGCCGCTGTCCACCCGTCAGGAGCTGTCGCAGAGTGCTTACGCCCTGCGCGACCAGATCAAAAAGACGCAAGATGAGCTTAACAACCTTAAGTATCAGGACGATACGGTCTATGCGGATGACATCGCCCACTTAAAGCAGCTTGCCGAGTGGATGTATGAGCGCGTCGACGTAATCTGCCAGAGCTGGGATATCTCGCTGGCCATTCCCGATGGCGAGTCGATGAGTTCCCACCAAAGCGAGATCCTGGCGCCCATCGCACAGGGCGGCAACAGCGCGCTGAATCAGTACGACGCCAACGTGGGCTCCTGGAAGCCGCAGCAGCGTTCCTAAAATTAGTTCGCCATAGTCGGCATAACCTACGTGCGCAATTGATGTAAGCGCATGCTTATTGCTACAATTCGTACAAATATGCTTTAAACGCACGAGGAAGGAACCACATGTTTGGTTTTAAGAAAGAGCTCTACACGCCCGAGTATCAGC
>CALINZ010000218.1 GCA_938045085.1 uncultured Collinsella sp.
TGCCCGTCACGCCGGCCGTAACCAGTACGTGAAAGCCAACCTGCCCGTCCGCGCGCGCCGGCGCCCAGCCCTCGGGCACGTCCTCGGCCGGCGTCCCCGCCGGAGCGATGGGCGCAATGTCGCACTTGCTCTTGGTAATGAGCAGCGGATGGCACATGGGGATGATGTCGCTCGTGCGTTTGATGGCCATGATGCCCGCCACGCGCGCGCAGGCAAGCACGTCGCCCTTTTTGGCGCGGTCCTGCAGCACCATGGCCTGCGTCTCGGGATGCATGAGGATGGTACCCTCGGCGATGGCAATGCGATGGGTCTCGGCCTTGTCAGACACGTCAACCATGCGTACCTCGCCCTTGGCGTCCACGTGCGTCAACTCGTCACGACGGGCGTCGCGGGCGGGCTCGGTGGCAGCGCTGGCAGACGGCTGCGCGGACGCGTCGGCGTTACCAGCATTCGCCGCAGCCGTGGCTTTGTGGGCAGACATCGCGGCCCTGCGAGCGGCCTTGGTGGCATCGGCGTACCTGCTCTTGGCCATATGATCATCCTCCGATTTGGGACATAAATCGTTGCGTGCCCTCAATTATCGCGTGTTCCTGCGGTTTGTGGGCCACGGCATCGCGCCAAATCGAAAGTACCTGCATATCATCACCACGGCGCAGCGCCTCACGCACCGAATACTCGGCATCGCTAAACAGGCACGGACGCACGTTGCCATCGGCCGTCAGGCGCAGACGGTTGCAATTCGCGCAAAAATGGTTGGACATGGCGCTGATGAAGCCAACCGTTCCCGCCGCACCCGGAAAGTGCCAATAGCGCGCAGGGCCCGCACCAGCAGGAGCGTCGTTGATGTCGAGCGGCTCGAGCTCGCCCAGTCCCGCCGCGGTGGCCCCGGCATTGATGCGCGCCCGCAGCTCGTCGCTCGGCACGGTATCGCTCGCGTCCCACAGCTCGGGATTGAGCGCGGGCGCATGCGGGTCCACAGCGCAATGCGAGCTGGTGCGCTCGTCGCCGATGGGCATGTATTCGATAAAGCGCAGGTGGATGGGGCGGCCGACGGTCAGCCGTGCGAGGGCCGCCACATCCTGGTTGAGCCGGCGCACCACAACGCAGTTGACCTTAACGGGCTCAAAGCCCCAAGCCAGCGCCGCGTCGACGCCGGCCATGGTCTGCTCGAGTCGACCCAGGCGCGTGATCTTTCCAAACAGCTCGGGGTCGAGTGTGTCGAGCGAAATGTTGACGCGGTTAAGCCCGGCATCCTTGAGATGCGGCGCTAGCT
>CALINZ010000219.1 GCA_938045085.1 uncultured Collinsella sp.
CATGCTCTTTGCGCTGTTGCGCGAACAGGGTTGCTCGTCGGTGCGCTGCGCCTGCGAGACCACCAACTGTGGCCTGTGCACGGTGTGGCTCGACGGCGACCCGGTGCTGAGCTGCTCGGTTCCCGCCGCCCGTGTTGAGGGCCACACCATCACCACGCTCGAGGGCCTCAAGGCCGAGTCCGAGGCGCTCGCCCGCGCAATGGCTGCCGAAGGCGCCGAGCAGTGCGGTTTTTGCGCCCCCGGCCTTATTATGAACGTGCTGGCGCTTGCCCGCGCCGCCAAGGAGGACCCGAGCCTCGTCGCCACGCGCGAGGAGCTCTCGCGCCAGCTCGCCGGCAACCTCTGCCGTTGCAGCGGCTACGAGAGCCAGCTGCGCGCCATCGTGCGCTTTCTCAACGAGTCCGGCGTGCAGGTGGGCTTTGAGATGCCCGAGCTGCCGGTCAACGACACCAGCTGCGACGGCGTCTCGTACAAGCAGATCACCCACAAGCAGCCCAAGAAGGACTCGAAGGCGCTGCTCGAGGGCCGTCCCGTCTACACGGGCGACCTGGTGCCCGCCGGCGCGCTCATCGTCAAGCTCAAGCGCAGCCCGTATGCCCGCGCCAAGATCCGCTCCATCGATACGTCGCGCGCCCTGAAGGTGCCCGGTGTGGTGGGCGTCTACACCTACGAGGACGTGCCCCAGCGTCGCTTTACCATTGCCGGCCAGAGCTATCCGCAGCCGAGTCCCTACGACCGCCTGATTCTCGAGAACCTCGTCCGTTACCAAAACGAGGAGGTGGCGATCGTCGCCGCCGAGACCGAGGAGGCCGCCGACAAGGCGCTCAAGCTCATCAAGGTCGACTACGAGGTGCTTGAGCCTCTGCTCGACTTTACCCAGGCACTCGATAACGACATCGTGGTCCACCCCGAGGGCGACGTGACCTTTATGTTCCCGCAGGGCGGCGATGTTTCGCGCAACCTGGTCTGCAGCGGTACCAGCGATTTTGGCGACTTGGACGAGGCCTTCGCCCAGAGCGACATCGTCTTCACCCGCACCTACACCAGCCAGGCCACGCAGACCGCGCCCATGGAAACCTTCCGCGCCTTCGCGACGACTGACGCGTTCGGCCGCATCTCGGTGACCACTTCCACGCAGGTGCCCTTCCACGTGCGTCGCATGGTCGCGCAGTCGCTCGACATCCCGCAGTCGCAGGTGCAAGTCATTAAGCCGCGCATCGGTGGCGGCTTTGGCTCCAAGCAGACGGGTTGCTGCGAGATCTTCGTGGCGTTCGTCACCCAGCAGACCGGCCGTCCGAGCTACTGCTGCTACACCCGCGAGGAGACCATCACTGCGGGCAACTCGCGCCACCAGATGCAGATGACCGTCAAGCTGGGCGCCATGAACGACGGCACCATCACGGCCATCGATCTGCACACGCTGTCCAACGCCGGCGCGTACGGTGAGCACGCTACCACGACGATTGGCCTTTCGGGCCACAAGAGCCTGCCCATCTACAACCACGTGAAGGCGAGCCGCTTTAGCTGGGACGCCGTCTACACCAATACCAACCGCGGCGGTGCATATCGTGGCTACGGTGCCACCCAGGGCCAGTTTGCCGTGGAGAGCGCCGTCAACGAACTCGCCGACATGCTGCACATGGACCCCGCCGACCTGCGCCTTAAGAACATCGTGCGCGAGGGCGAGATCATGCCGCAGTACTACAACGAGAAGCTCAACGCCTGTGCGCTCGACCGCTGCCTGCTGCGCGCGATGGACATGATCGGCTGGCGCGACAAGCCGTTGGCCGTGGACCTGGGCGACCGCGTGCGCGCTCTGGGCTGCGCGCTCACCATGCAGGGCTCGGGCATCTCCAACGTGGATATCGCCGGCATCGACATGCGCCTGGAAGAGGACGGCTTCATTACCATCGGCACCGGTGCCACCGATAACGGCATGGGCGTCGACACGATCCTGGCGCAGATTGCCGCCGAGGAGCTGGGCGTGGAGAGTTCGATGATCGTGGTGCGCGGCGTTGACACCGATGTGTCGCCGTTTGACGCCGGCTCGTACGCGAGCTCGGGTACGTACGTGACGGGCCTTGCCGCCAAGAACGCCGCGACCGAGCTGCGTGAGAAGATTTGCGCCAAGGCAGCCCAGATGTGGGACGTGGACGCCGCCGACGTGGTCTTCGATGGCCAGTACGTGCGTCTGTCCGACGAGCGTGCCGCGCGCGAGCAGAACCGCTACCTCACGCTGCGTGACTTTGCCAACCTGTGCGTCAAGAACATCGCGGGCGGCGACGCGCTGACCTCACATGCCTCTGCCTGCCTGCCCGTTTCGCCTCCGCCGTTTATGGCCGGCATTGCCGAGGTCGAGGTCGACAAGGCCACCGGCAAGGTGACCGTGGTGGACTATGCGGCGGCTGTGGACTGCGGCACCGTGATCAATGAGGCGCTCGCGCGCGTCCAGGCCGAGGGCGGCATTGCCCAGGGTATCGGCCACGCGCTCTACGAGATCGTCGAGCACGATGAGCGCGGCCGTCTGCGCACCGGCAACTTCATGAGCTACAAGCTGCCCACGCGCCTGGATATCGGTAGCATTCGCGTGGCCTTTGAGCCGAGCTACGAGCCGACGGGTCCGTTTGGTGCCAAGTCGATCGGCGAGGTCGTCATCAACACGCCACTCGCCGCCGTTGCCTCGGCCGTGGCACACGCCACCGGCCACCAGGTTCGCTCGCTTCCGATCACGCCGGAGAAAGCGCTGCTGGGGGAGTAGCGGGTCAGCGAACAAGTCGTAATTGGCGGGGCGGGGCAACTCGTCCCGCCTTTTGCACTCGTGGTGAGGTCGTGAGCCTGTAAAAGGTGTGCGTGCGCTTGCCGTTCGTATCTGCTATCATTCCTAGTCTGTGCGCTCATGCGGGCGTGGCGGAATTGGTAGACGCGCCAGATTTAGGTTCTGGTGGGATTCCCGTGAAGGTTCGAGTCCTTTCGCCCGCACCAACGCATCTGCGTCGGCTTCGGCCGTCGCGACTCTTTGTTGCATAAAGGTACCAGCACCTCAGATAAGCTGGGCAGTATGAGGAGGAACGTGTTGAACATCACCGCTTCTGACGTCAAGGACGCCAAGCTCACCGCTACGGTCACCATCCCGGCCGCCGACGTCGACGCCGCGATCAAGAAGGCCTACAAGGACACCGCCAAGAAGTACCGCTTCCCGGGCTTCCGTGCCGGTAAGGCTCCCCGTCCGGTCATCGATTCCGCTCTTGGCGCCGAGGCTACCCTCGCTCAGGCCACCAACGACCTGATCGCCGCCAACGAGCCCGCCGTCCTCAACGAGCTGGACATCGTCCCCACCAAGAGCGGTGACTACAAGGAGCTCGACCTCGCCAAGGATCACGAGGACTACACCTACACCGTCGAGTTCTCCCTGCGTCCTGCCGCCGAGCTCTCCTCCTTTGACGCCGTCGAGATCGAGATGCCCCCTGCGGAGGTCACCGAGTCCGAGATCAACAACCAGGTTGAGATGCTCCTCAACTACCGTGCCACCTTCGAGGACGTTGAGGGCCGCGCCGTCGAGGCCGAGGACTACGTCACCGTCGACCTCAAGGCCGTCGAGAACGCCGACAACTTTGCCGCCGAGGGCCGCATGCTCATCGCCGGTAGCGACAGCAACCCCAAGGAGTTCAACGAGGCCCTGATCGGCGCTAACGTTGA
>CALINZ010000220.1 GCA_938045085.1 uncultured Collinsella sp.
TTCGCGCGAAATCAGCCCATACGAGCCGGCCGTCATCACCGTCGGCGAGCTGCATGGCGGAACCGCGCGCAACGTTATCGCCGGCACGGCCTACCTCGCCGGCACAGTGCGCACCTACGGCGATTCGACCCACGAGGAAATGCCGGAGCTCATGCGCCGCATCGTGGAGCATACCGCGGCAGCCCTGGGCGCCGAGGCAGAGCTCACCGACTACACCATCGCCAACTACAAGGTCGAAAACGACGCCGCCTCGAGCGAGCGCTGCCGTCAGGCTGTAATCAAGTGCCTGGGCCCCACCGGCCAAGGCCATTATCGCGGCACGCTTTCGGGCGAGGATTTTTCGGAGTACCTGCGTCGCGTACCGGGCGTGCTCGCCTTTGTAGGTACGCGCAACCCCAAGATTGGCGCCACGTACGCCCAACATTCCTGCTTCTACAAGATCGACGAGACCGTGCTGGCAAAGGGCTCCATGGTGGCCGCCCAGTATGCTATCGACTTTTTGGCCGAGCCCACGCAAGAGGAGCTCGACGGCCCCGCGATTACCGCGGTCGCCGAAATCAACCCCGATCTGGCCGCCAAGTTGCGCTCTGCCAAAGCGACGACCGCCGAGGCTCGCGACGCCATCCATGATGCCCGAACGGCTCGCCATGCCGCGATCAAGGGCATCCACGACGCACGCGCTGCTGCACGCCGTGAGGAGAAGCACGACGAGTAGTCGTCACACCCATTCATAACAGCCTGGCTAAAGCAGAGCGGGGGCGGACGTATCGAAACGTCCGCCTCCGCTCATTCTTCAAGCGCTATTTCTAGCCCGTCCCCAAATAGCAGGCGGCGTGGCTACTCGTCCTGAGACTCCTCGTCGGAGCTTGGCTCGGACGCCGGCTCAGGTGCAGGTGCCGGCTCAGGCTCAGGCTCAGGTGCAGGCTCGGACTCAGATGCCGTCTCAGGCTCGGGCGCCGGCTCAGGCTCGGGCGCCGGTTCAGGCTCGGGCGCCGGCGAAGCATCCGGAGCGCTGTAATCCGAAGGAGCGGACTTCTTCTCGAAAGGCAACACAAAAGTCAGGACGTCGTCCTTATCCTCATCGGCCCACTCGCTTGCATAGCGTGCGGCCCAATAGCCAACGGCACGGTGCTTGAGCATCTTTCCAAAGACCGTAAGAAATACGGTGACGAAAGCGACCAGCACCAAGAACAGCACGAGCGTGACGCCACCGCCGGTAACAATTGCCTCAATACCCGTAGGACGATAGTAGTAGCTATACATACCGACAGAGGCAATGGCGCCAAAGACGACCGTCAAGATCCATGTGACAACATTGGCGACCAGGCCCGTCAAAAACTCGGGAAGGAACGAAGCGCAGAACAGCTTGGTCTTGTTGTGCTTAAAGGCCGCCCAGACCTTATCGAGCGAAAACGCGCTCTCGACGCGACCGGTCACCGCAAAGTGCATCACGGCGATGTCGGCGAACATCTTAAAGAAGACACCCAGAATCGCCGAGGCAATCAGCGCCAGGACAAGCAGGCCGAGCGAACCGAACAGCGCAGCCTCGAGCGCATAGGAGCCATAGTAGGAGTACGAGCCTGCGGCACCAAGCGCCACGCCCTCCACCAGCGAAAGCACTACACCGATAACGGGAATGGCAGCGATAACCTCGAGCACGACCGAAATAACGCTCGAAAAGACTCCGAGACCAAACGACGTGGAACGCATCAGCGGACGATCCATGCCGTCATCGATCTTAAGCGACAGATCGCGACCCCACTCGATGCCAAAGCCGGAACCGCACACGCTCGCAATGCAAGCTGCCAAAAAGCCGATGGCAGCCGCAATGCCGCCAATAACGGGAATAAACAACACGAGCACCGACACAACGCAAATCAGCGCCGGCAAAAACGCGATTTGGCATACACGCTGAAGCACGCCCGGGGTCTTGGTCATATCCTGGAACGCCTGAACCACACAGCCCTTTGGCGCATTCGCCACGGGCGGTTGCGGAACAAACTGCTGGGGCTGAGGCTGTCCCTGGGGAGCGGGGCCAGCGGCACCGGCATTAGGAGCACCACACACGCCGCAGAACTTGTCGTTATCGCCCATAGGGGCGCCACACTGCGAGCAGAACATCGAAATCATCCCTTCGTATCTTGAGCGAATCACCTGGATCGCAAACGATGTCTTTGGCATCATTATCACCCAATGTGAGTTCAAATACTCAAAGATGACCGATTTGCAAGGTACACGGCGCCAGCAGGCGGTTCGTTGAATACGTCCGCGTTAGTTCGTACCGCGGAAACCCTTGCCGACGATCTCGGAGCTGTCGACAATCGTGATAAAGGCACCCGGATCGACTTCGCGCGCATAGCGGCGCAGCTGCACGGCCTCGCGACGGCTTAGCACGCTCATGATCACCGTCACGCACTTGCCCGAGAAGGCACCGTAGCCGCGACTGATGGTCGCTGTGCGGTTGAGATGCTTGACGATAAACTCCTCGACCTTAAGGGGTTCGGAACAAATGACTGTGCAGACCTTACGAAGGTGAATGCTCTCGATGGCCTTGTCGACCACAAGCGTCTTGGCAAACAGGCCGAGCACGCAATACAGACCGACACGCGGGCCATACAAAAAGGCCGCGATGGCCACGATGCCGATATCGACCAGTAGCAGGGCGCGGCCAATCTCGAGCGTGGTGCGGCGTTTGAGGATCATAGCGAGAATGTCCGTGCCACCCGTCGAGGCGCCGATGTCAAAGACGATGGCACTGCCGAGCGCCGGCAAGATGACGGCAAAGCACAGGTCGAGCCACATATCACCCGTCAGAGAGACATCGGTCGGAATGAAGAGCTCAAACAGCGAAACATAGGCCGAAAGCGCAAACGAGGCGAAGACGCTCCACAGGATTGCATTGCGCTCCAAAAAGATAAAGCCCAAGACGACGAGAACCGCGTTGATAATCCACATAAAAACGCCGACGGGCAGGGTCGGGAACAGCGTGGACAGAATGACCGACACGCCCGAGGTGCCGCCAAAAGCAAAGTGATTAGGGGTTTTAAACGCAACGATGGCGAAGGCCGTAAGAATCAGGCCCAGATTGAGCTCGGCAAAAAAGCGCGGGAAGCCCGGCTCCTGGCTGCGCTTTTGACCGACACGCTCGCCGCGCTCGATATCGGTGCGATCAACCACGCGCTCCATCGGCACCACGGGAGGACGATGCACCTCCTCGGCAGCACGCGATGCCGCCTCTGCCGCGGCGGCCTCAATCGCCCATGCCTTGCTTTCTGTTTCGTGCTCGTCGGCCATTACGGCAACCCCTCGTTAACAATTTGGAAACAATGCGCCCATTAGGGTAACGCGGAACGCGACGATTGCAACCCCTAGTTAGACGAGCGGTATGCCCACATCGGGGGGCATACAAATAACGGCCGGCCACGCTTTTGCTTGCGCGGTCGGCCGTTTAACGTTTTCGCAGATAAAGCCTGCCAAAACAAACCTGTCCCTTTTTGGAAGGTTACTCGTGCTGGCTGGTGCGGTGCTCGTACTCCTCGGGGGTGATGACGTCCTCGATGCGCAGGTTGACGCCCGCCACCTCAAGGCCGGTCATCGCGGCAAGGCGCTCGGTGACACGTGCCTTGACATCGTCGAAGATCGCGGGCGCATAGGCGCCGTACTCGATAATGACGGAGATGTTGACGACCACGCGATTGTCATCGGTGACCTCAACCGTCACGCCCTTGGTCAGATTCTCGGCACCAAACTGCTCCTGCACAAAGTGCATAAGGTTACCCTTCATGCCCAGGACGTGCGGCACCTCGCGGGTGGCCATGGCGACGATCTTCTCGATCACACCGTTGGAATAGGTCAGCGAGTCCTCGGACTCGTCTGTTTCCTCATCATCCTCGTCCGCGTCATCGGCGGACTCGGCCTCGACGAGCGCCTCATCCTCGAGCGTCACATCCTCGGCTTCGGCGACGGCCGCCTCGTTCTCCTCGAGCTCGGTATCGGCCACATCGACCTTCGTATTAAAAGCCATGGTTCCTCCTTATGCCTGCCGCGGATGCGACAGTCGAATACATATTAGCGGCCGCTAAACAGACGGCCGAAGAAGTTGACGATCCCGTTTTCGCCGTCGCGAATTTGGCCGATCACGGCGCCGATCAGCACGAAGAATGCAATGACGAGCGTGTCCCACAGGCCGAGCGTGAGCACCAACACGGCAAGGATAAAGCCAGCGACGGCACCGAGCGTGGTGTTGGGATGACGCACAGCATAGCTCCAGATGGCAGCGCCCGTACCCTTGATGAGACCCATAGCCTCGTCAAAATCCGCGGCCGCCGCGTCTTGTAACTCAGTTGCCTCTGCTTTGGAATCAACAGGTTCGTTCGCCGGCGTGGCGCTCTGGTCAATCGTCAGGCGCGGCGTACGAGCGGTCTTATCTTGATTGGTATCACTCACCGGAAACCTCCACGGTCTGGACGGTAGTCTTGGACGGCAAAAAACGGACGCGCGTGGTCGTACCCGGCGTGCCGAGCATGGTGTCGCAAGCTTCCTCGATGCGCTGCTGCATCGCGGTAGCCAGAGATGCCACGTCCTTATCGTCAAGCGCGATAGCCTCGACCTTAAAACGGACATGCGAATCGTCGGAACCTTGGACGCGGGCCTCGACATGCTCGATCATCACGCGATCGTCGCGCTCTGCAGCAGCCCTGGCGCACGAAGAAAGCGCCGCGAGCGTGACCTCGATATTGCGCTCCCCCGCCGGATGCACGCAGGACGGCTCGCGACGAGCAAACATCAGGCGGAAGAAGCTTACCAGCACGCCAATCGCCACAACTCCGCCGCATGCCGTCACGACAATGCGCGGCATGGGGTCGCGCATCAGCAGCATAAAGCGATACGTATACGGCCCCCAAAACTGGCAGACAAGCGTACCCAGCGCCACGATGGTGGCGGCAAGATACACGATCGCTAGGGCTCGTTTGAGTACGCGCACGCGGCGCTCCCTTCAAATCTCGGCTCTCGAAATGCAAAACGGTTCGCATCATTATAAAAGAGCCGGGTCCGGTGCTCTACGCACGCGGATCCGGCTCATCTATTCCACGAGGCTTGCATGCTCGCTTCATTATGCCCAGATATGCACGGCTTAACCCGTGTGGGCGCTACTCCTCCTCGAGGGCAGCGATGACCTCGTCGGTCATGTCCATGGTGCTGTAAACATCCTGGACGTCGTCGAGCTCCTCAAGACGGTCGATGAGGCGCTGGACCTTCTTGGCGTCGGCGCCGGAGACCTCGGTCGGGGTAGTCGGGACCATGGTGGTCTCGGAACCCTTGACCTGGACGCCCTGCTCCTCGAGCGCCTTGGAGACAGCCATGACCTCGTTGGCAGTAGTCCAGACGATCCACTCCTCGCCGGCGTCCTCGTAGTCCTCGCCACCGGCCTCGGCGATGGCCATCATGAACTCATCCTCGTCACCGGCAGCACCGTTGGCGATCATGGTCTCCTTCTTGGCGTTCTCGTCCAGGATCTCCTTGGCGACGACGATCTGGCCCTTGCGCTCAAACTGGAAGGCGACGGAGCCGGAGGTGCCCAGGTTGCCGCCAGCGTGGGAGAAGGCGGAACGGACATCGGCGGCGGTGCGGTTGCGGTTATCGGTCAGGCAGTCGACGTAGACGGCGACACCGGCGGGACCGTAGCCCTCGTACACGATGTTCTCGTAGACGGCGGCGTCGGCACCCGAACCGAAGGCCTTGTCGATAGCGGACTTGATCTTGTCCTTGGGCATGGACTGAGCCTTGGCCTTGGCAACGGCAGCGGCGAGGCTGGCGTTGTTCTCGGGCAGCGGGTCACCGCCGAGACGGGCAGCAACGGTGATGTTGCGGCTCAGCTTGGAGAAGAGGGCGGAACGCTTGGCGTCCTGCGCGCCCTTACGATGCTTGGTTGTGGCCCACTTAGAGTGTCCGGACATACGTGTCTCCTATCGGTTTCGACCTAAAGCCCAGCGCAGATGCTCGGGCAATATAAACAAACGTCGTTATGATATACCTACTGGCCTGCGAGATAAACCCCAAAATGAAGGCGTCGTGATGATGCAGCCCCTTGGTGCAAAGTAACCTGTCCCCTTTGCACCAAATTAGGACCAGAGGAGGTCGCTGCGGGTGATGGTGGCGCCGATGGCAAAGGGCATGCAGGCGATGACCGGATACAGGTAGCGCATGTAGGTCGAGCCATTGCAGGGACCGATCAGGCACACGGCGAGCACGCCCAGCAGCGGCACCCAAATGGCCAGCCCGCGCCACGAATGACGACGTAGCAGATAGACCACCACGGCGATCGTGATCCACACATAGGTGGCCGAGCTCATGGTGAGCGAGATAAACGGGACGCGTTGTACTGCCACGCGATACAGGTTGATCAGGTGGTCGCACCAGCGCACGACCTTGCTATCGACCGGATGGAAGTCAAAGTACTTGAGGTTATCGGGCTTCGCCATGATCTCGGCACTGCGCGCCGTGCTGTAGACCCACGCATCGCGGGCACTCGGATAAAAGTAGCCGTAGTAGTTATTGATGAGCGCCGAGATATAGCACTCGTGATCCTTTTTGAACATCTGGGCCCACACCTCAAAATAGGCCTTGATGTCCTCCTGCGAGGCGTACTCGTTAAAGCAATTTTTGACGGCGTCCGACTTATCCGGGTTGTAACGGCGCCCCAGATTCTCGTACTTGAGCACACGGTCGATCACGGCACGCTCTTCGT
>CALINZ010000221.1 GCA_938045085.1 uncultured Collinsella sp.
AGGTTGGGGTTACAAGGAAACGCCTTGGTAGCGATGACGCTGCCGCTGATGGAGATGTTCTCCCCGGCGGTGTAGGCCGGCCCCGGCTCTCCCTGCGGGCCTGCCGGTCCCACCGGACCCTGCGGGCCTGCCGGTCCCACCGGACCCTGCGGCCCCTCCGGGCCTTGGATGCCCTGCTTTCCCTGCGGGCCTGTATCTCCCTTGTCTCCCTTTGCACCGGGAGCACCTGCCGCACCGGTGTCACCCTTGTCCCCCTTGGGGCCGGTATCCCCTTTATCTCCCTTCGGTCCGCCGGCTCCCACCGGCAGGTTGCTGTCGTGATACGCGCCCTCCTCTGCGTCCCACAGCATCCAATACCCCTCGCTTCCCGGCTTCGGCGGATGCGCCGCCAGCTCCTTGAGGCGCGCCTCCAACTGGCGGAACGCCGCCGGGATCTCCGGCCACGCCGTATCCCCCGACAGGCTCTCCGGCACCAGCACCTCTGCCACTGTGCTGTGCCGCTGGGTGGTACCGTCAGCTTGCAGCGTCCCCCTGAGCTGTAAGGCGTAAGTCCCCCACTTCGGCAGATTCTCCCGCTTCAGCAGTACACCTACACCATCGGGCTGCTTCTCCAGCGCCAGGATATCCATGCCGCCCTCCGGCTCCCGCACCAACAGCTCCCAATCGTACCCTGTCGGCATCTCCCCCACGATCTCCAGCCGCACGCTGCCGTTGTCGAACTGCATCGCCACCGGCGAGCCGTCCCATTCCAGCCGCCAGTCCTTAAATTGGATCATATACCTTTCCCTCCCTCGATCAATGTCACCTCTCCCCCCGAACCACCCATCCGGTTGCACTTTTCGGTGCGGGAACGGGAAATAACGCGCGCCGCGCTTTTTTACCTCTCTGAAATTATGTAAACATCTTCATGTTCTCCTGCATTATTCCATCTTTTTTTGTGCTTTCCCAATAAATTTTTACGCATTTATTGCTTTTGGCAAAAAATATGGTATACTATCCATGTCTGCATATAGATCATCTTCTGCCGTGTGCTGCGGTATGAAGTTCCTGTGCTCTGGACACACTGTTACCAGAGCCTATTGACCACCTGAAAAGAGGGACTTGCTTTGAACAAATACATTATCCATGGCGGCCGTCCGCTGTTTGGCGAAGTGACTATCAGCGGTGCAAAAAATGCCGCCGTCGCCATCATTCCCGCCGCCCTGCTGGTGGACGGTGTCTGCCGCATCGAGAACATTCCCCAGATCAGCGACGTGACGCTGCTGTTCTCCATTCGGGAGGAGCTGGGGGCCCGCGTCCGGGTGCTGAACCGACACACGGTGGAGATCGACAGCCGTCACATCCACACCACTAGGACCTCTTATGAGCTTTCCCGTAAGCTCCGGGCTTCCTACTATCTCATCGGCGCTCTGCTGGGCCGTTTCGGCCGGGCAGAGGTTGCCATGCCCGGCGGCTGCAATTTCGGCGGCGTCCGCCCCATCGACCAGCATGTAAAGGGCTTTTCCGCTCTGGGTGCCGGTGTCACCACGGAGGGCGGCTATATCAACGCCATCGTGAAGTCCGGCCGTCTCACCGGAGCCAACATCTATCTGGATGTGGTGTCCGTAGGCGCTACCATGAACATCATGATGGCCGCCGCCATGGCCGAGGGCCTGGTCGCGCGCATGAAGCGCGAGCTGGGCCACGAGGATGCCACCGTTATCGCCACGGGCGGTCTCGCCAGCATCGTCGACGATTCGACCGATGCCTTCGACGTGGTCGACGGACAGCTCACCATCAAGGGTATCTGCGAAATCTACCGCCGCATGCAGGAGCTGGGATAGAGCAGGGGCTTAAGTCGAGCACGCCCGATGCCACAGTCCCCGCAAATGCTCGCCAAGTCTATTCCTCAAAACTGAAAAATTTTCAATTTTGGGGAATAGGGCGCTGGCAACCCATTCCCCAGATAGGCGAAAGCCCTCCCCGGCACAGGCCGAAGAGGGCTTCATTGTCATCGTTATCTTTGAGCGCAGGTGCCCAGCGCTACAGACTGCGAATCCGCACGGCCTCGGGCGGAAACTCTTGCTCGCCGGCATCGGTCTTGATGGTGGCGCGACCCCAGATGTCCAGGCCCGCAAACACACCGACCGCAAGCGGCAAACCGTTGGGCGACACCGCCGCGACCTGACGACCCAGCAGTGGCACCATGTCAAAGTACTCGCCCAGCACCGGAGCCAGCGGGCCGGCAGCGCCCTGTGGTGTGTTGGCGGCAACCGCCCAGGTGTCCACACGGGTCAGCACGGCGGCGGCCAACTTCTCGACCAGCGCTTCGTCAGCCACATCCACACCAAGCTCGCTCAGCGCCGAACGCTCAATATACACCGTCACCGCGGCAAACATGCCCGCAGCACCGGCACCGCCGTTCACGGCAACACGCGCGAGCGACGTCTCAAACGCAGGCGCACCGCACACGATATCGCTCGGCCACTGGATACCCACCTTACCGGCAAGGCCCAACCCCGGCGTCGAAGCCGTGCCCACGAGCGCGTCCATCATGCCCATCGCAGCCACAAACGGCAGGGCGTGGAAGGCATGCATGTTCACATCCGGACGCACGACCAGCGAAAACGTCAGCGAAGCATCGCCCGCACTCCACGCGCACCAGCCCGCGGACATGCCCTCGCGGCCCGCGTCGCGCGCCGCGTCGAGCTCGGTGCCAGCGGCAACAGCATTCATCTCGATCATCTACATACGCCCCAATTCGCCCACGATATGGCCCACGCGGTCCTCGGGCTCCTTGACCTCGACACCGTTGTAGCGGAAGAACCGCGCCGGGTCGTGCATCAGGTCCTCGAGCGGCACCAGCACAAAGTCGCGCTCGCCAATGAGAGGATGCGGCAGGCGCAGCTTTTTGCCGCCGTGGGTCTCGCCGTCCATCCACAGCAGGTCCAGGTCGATGGTGCGCGGACCGTTGGCCTTGGCCTTTTTGGAGCGGTCGCGCCCAAGCTCGGCCTCGATCTTCATGAGCTCGTCGAGCAGCACCAGCGGCGCCAGCTCGGTCTTGATCTCGATGACGGCGTTGGCAAACGCGTCCTGGCGCGTCTCGTAGGCCGGCTCGCTCTCGTAAATCTTGGAGGAGTTGGACACGCAGGTGAGTGGAATCTCGGCGATCATCTCGCGTGCGGCGCGGATGTTGTCGCAGCGATGCCCCAGGTTGGAGCCCACGGCCACAAACGCGCGGCGCGGCTGCGGCTTGGCAACCGCCCAGTAGCCGTTCAGGAACTGCGCAAAACCCGCGGCGTCGTGCACGCGCACGATGTTGGCACCGGCCTGGATGGCGCCCAGGCACACGCCAAACGTAGCGGCATCGCGCTCGGCGGCCTCGGTCACGCCCGAGACGGCGCCCACAAAGCGCTTGCGCGACACGGCGCACATGAGCGGATAGCCCAGTGACGCCATCTTGGCAGTCTCGCGCTGGATGACGATGTCCTCGTTAGCCGACTTACCAAAGCCCGGGCCAGGATCGATGCAGATGCGGTCGCGCGACACGCCGGCATGGATGAGTGTGCGGGCCTGGTCAGACAGAAAGCCCATGACGCGGCGCATGATGGGCGCCGAATCGGGCAGGGTGAAGCGGCGGAGCTGCGAGGTGGGCACGTAAGCTTCCTCGCGGCGGGCGCTGCGGCGCATCATGGCGGCCAGACGGTCATTGGACTCCGATGCGGCCTCGGTGGCTGCGGGCGCGGGCGCGACGGTCTCGGCGGCAGCAGTCTGCTCGGTGGCGGGCGTCTCCTGCTCGCTTGCAGGCTCGGACGTGGGCTCCGGCTCGCCAAACGGCAACGAGGGCTGCACCACGCCGCCCGGAAGCTTGGCCTCCGACTTAGGCTCACCCAGCAACTTGCCGCGAC
>CALINZ010000222.1 GCA_938045085.1 uncultured Collinsella sp.
ATGAAGCATTGGCCCACGGGGATTACCGTGACGGCGCGCGAGAGCCGCAGTCAGTTCCAAAACCGTAGCAGCTGCCTGCGTAAGCTGCGCGCTGAGCTTGAGCGTCGCGGGCGTCCACCGCGCCGACGCGTAAAGACCAAGGTGCCTCAGCGCTCTCGCCAGCGCAGGCTCAACGACAAGCACTTCAATGCGATTAAAAAAGCCAACCGACGCAAGTCGGGCAGCGACGAATAGCTTCCTCATAAGTTGCGGTGAAATAGGGACTGTTTTGCGGCTTTAACTGCATAAACAGTCCCTATTTCACCGCAACTTATGGGGGGTTAGCGGGTTGGGTGCCAGACTTCGAGAGCGGCGGGAAGGACGTCGACCTCGATGCGCGAGGCGACAACGGGCTCGCCGTCGGCTTGGATGGGGTAGTCGGGCTCCTCAAAAGTAAGCTCGGCATGGCGGCAGCGGCGCATGCGAACCGGTGGCAATTTGGTATGGTGGCCGTCCTTGGCCGAAAGAAACATAGGCAGGGCAACCGCGCGAGGGACGGGGCCGCAGGCGTAGCAGACGTCGAGCATGTCGTCGCAGGGGTCGGCATCGGGGCAGATGCGATAACCCGAGCCATACGTGGGGCCCAGCTGAATCGCCATGATGATCGCCCTCACGCGCTCGGCGGGCGCGCCGTCAAAGCTGACTGTCATGGGGTAGTTGCGATAGCGCAGGCCAAACTGCTCAAGTCCCGAGAGGGTGTAGAGCGGAGCGCCCGTCAGGCCAGTCTTTTTGCGCAGTTCGGTGGTGCCAAGGCCGATGGCGGCATCGATGCCGACCGAAAGCGTCTGGTCGTAGTACTCAACGGTAGCCTCGCCGCTGCCGCATGCGGGGTTCCATGAGCGAATCCGCCCGATGTCCTGACGCTGCAGCTCACAGGTGAGCAGCGCGCCAAAATTCTTGCCGGAGAAATCTTCGATGCCGAGCGTCTGGGCAAAATCGTTGCCGGAGCCCACGGGCAGGACGGCAAGAGCGGGGCGGGCGTCCTCCTTTTGCGTCATAAGCCCGTTGACGACCTCGTGGATCACGCCGTCGCCGCCGAGTGCGATAACGGTGCGATAGCCCTGAGCCTGTGCGGCAAGCTCCTTGGCGTGTCCCATGTGCTCGGTTAGCACCAGGTCAAACTGGGATGCGCGCGCGGTCATATCCAAAAAGCGCTGCAGGCGCTCGGCAACTTCGCGTGCCGCACCCGACTGGGCGGCTGGGTTGGCGATGATGAGCGTGCGACCAAAATCAGTTCCGTGCATGGGGTGACTGGTAGTGTCGAGAAAGTTGGTGTAGAGCCCCATCCGAAGCGAGTCGGCCCGGCGT